>JANTFH010000003.1 GCA_024763535.1 Thermodesulfobacteriota bacterium | reverse complement strand
AGTCTTCATCAGCAAAAAAACATGGTTGTCGATTATTTCCCCGCTGAATAATATGAAGGGGAACTCCCGGAGCTATAATTCGAGGTCTTCTTGGCATAGAGCAGACTCTAATGTAGTGACAGAAAAAACTCAACTAAAAAAACGTGGTCTGTCCCGGATTTCCCCCCGATTTCCCCCCTTATCATGGATGTCCCCTATTTCTCCTCTAATCAGTAACCTTGTACACAGAATAGGTTATATCGCAACCCCTGATATAATAAATACCTTTACTTTTAGAATGTAAACTGACTTTGACAAAGTATTGATAGGTGGAACTGGTTACGTTTGAACATGTTGTTTCAATATAATGATTACCTTCAATATTCGGGTCTCCTATCGAGCAGTAACCAATTGATTCAATCGCGTTGGCATCCTTTTTGTCTCGGTATAAATACATACTGATATAGTCATATATTGTGGCGTGGAAAAAACTATCACCACTAAAAGAATAGTATAGTCGTAGTTTTGTGATTGTTGCTCCATCGGGAATATGAAGCGGTGCGTAGATGATAAGATGCTCATCACTCGAATCTTTAATTCCAGCAAAGAAAAGTTGTGTACCAGTAAATGTCGCAGTTTTAATGATTGCCATATAATGGGAACCTGCATCAGCTACAAAATCAGCGGGTTGTATGTGGTAATTGAAAGTTTTAGGGGTGTCATACAGGTAGTTACCATGTGCTAGAATATTACTTGCGGCATATATAGTGTCATCGGCATAGATAATGCCGTTGACTTCTAGGTCGTCAGATATTAATAGGTCGCTACTACTCGTTAATTGACCGCTCAGGGTATGACTTGCCGTGCCTATGCCAAATCTATTATAACTTGTAGAAGGGATAATACTGGGGCTTCCAGCCTGCAAGGTTCCCTGTAATGAAAGATCGTTAGTCAAATGAAATTTATTCTTGCTATTGTTCCAGTTAAAGTACTGTGATCCGTTGCCAAAATAAATAGTGCCGTTGTCAGTGCCGACGGAGAGGCTTACATTTGCATAAAGGTGACCGTTAACTGTAAGTGCACCGCTCATGGTGTCGCCGGTGGTGTTAACCCAGTTATCGGTTGCGGCCGGCATAAAGTAGGTTGAGTCGTGACCGTCGAGAAGGTCGGCATCAGTAGAACTACCACTACCCGTTGGCCAGGTGTTGCGCTCAACTCCGCCCAGATTAATTGATTGCGAACCCATATTAAGCAGGTTACTAAGCGTAACTCCGTTATTATCAATCAATAAGGTTGCCGCCGTGCCGCCGGTTCTTAATGTGGCACTCCTCAAACTAATACTATCACCCTCCAGATCGTTAACCGTATCGATAGAACTCAATGCAAGCCTTGGACTTAAAACCTGACCATCACTTTCCACCTCAACCCACAGGGTCGCAGCGTCAAGTTCCGGGGTTTTCTGCCGGACAGTTACCTTGCCCTGTTCAAAAGAGAAGACGGCTTTTTCCGAACCGGTAACGATGTCCTGCTTCTCCTCAAACAAAAGTTTGCCGCCAAACTCATCATCATAGATCCGCACAGTCATATTCAGCGGTTGTTCAGCTTTAAGTTGCTTTCCATTCTCCATAAATTGTCCTTCCAGAGTAAGACCGGCGTGGCAAAGAGTTTGCCCGGACAAAGCGGTGATGAAAAAAAATAGAGAAACGAAAAAAGTAATAAAAATGCGCTTTGCTGACATGGTTGACCCCCCTCCTCAAAGGATGTGAAACTTAGTTTAACAACACCGGGCAAATACTCTTCTTCTCAAGCATAAAAAAAGACAATCAAAGTACCTTCGCAAATAAAAGGTCACCCGATTGTCTTCTTCATTTATATACAGGAAACAAGATCTCTGAGCTTTAATATCCCGTATTTGAATTTAGACGGATAAAGACTTTTAATGGCTGGTTTCTACTTAAAGCATATATTGCCGGTTAATACAAGACCTGTTTGCTCGAATATTGTCGGATATCAAGTTGAATATTTACACTATTCTTGTCCTTGTCTTTTTATTTCCGCCAGCACCCGCTCGCAGGTAAATGGAATTTCGCTTAATCTGATGCCGACGGCATCGTAGATGGCATTGGCGATGGCCGGGGCGACCGGGATGATGCCGACTTCGCCGATGCCTTTGGCGCCGAAGGGACCGTGGGGGTCGGGGGTTTCGATCAGGGCGATCTCCAGCGGGAAGGTATCCATCATCGTGGGAATTTTATAGTCCAGGAAATCGGGGTTTAAGATTTTTCCTTTTTCAGAAATCATCTCTTCCATCAGGGCGTAGCCGACGCCCTGGATGACACCGCCGTAGATCTGGCCTTCAACCAGCATCGGATTTATGGCGCGGCCGATATCATGAGCGGCGACAAAATTTAGAATCTCAACCCGGCCGGTTTCGGGATCAACCTCGACCTCAACCCCGTGGGCCGCGAAAACATAGGTTTCCGAGATATTGCCTTTTGAAGTTTTAGGATGCATCATGTTGGTATCCGGTTCGTAGAAGGCGTGGGTGATAACCATATCGCCGTTTTTCCCGCCCTGAAAGTGACCGCGGCGCAGGATGGTGTCGATGGGCAGTGAATAATCACTCCGTTTCGGGTGATCTTTGAGATAGATCCGGCGCTTAACGATGGCGAGGTTGTCGGGGTCATGCAGCAGGGGCAGGAGATCATCGGCGAAGTCTTTATTTTTGCGGTTTTTGCGGCGGATTTCGTCTTCCATGAAGCTTGCGGCAAAATCAAGAATCCGGGCTTTGGCATCACTGGCGCAGCGGATTGCGGCTTTGCAGGAGAGAAACATCTGGCGGCTGGCGTGGGTGCCGACATCCCAGGGGCAGGTGGCGGTATCGTGGCGGATGACGGTGATATCCTCCGGCAGGATGCCGACGATTTCGGCGACCGTCTGGGCGATCGAGGTTTCCGAGCCCTGGCCGATTTCGACGGCTCCGGTCATAATTGAGACCTTGGCGAAATCATCCATTTTTAAGATCATGCCGTGGCCGTCCGATTTATAGATGCGGGCACCGCCGCCGACATGGGTTAACGTGGCGATGCCGACCCCCCGGTTTTTGGGGCGCGGTTTGTTCCAGTCAAGTTTCTTTTTGACGGTTTCGATACATTCACTCATGCCGCAGGATGTGACCTTAAGCCCCATCGGTGTAGTCTCATTGGGCCGGTTGCTGTTTAAGAGGCGCATTTCAAGCGGTTCGATCCCGGCTTTTTCCGCGAGCTCGTCCATTGAACTTTCAATGGCGAAGGTCGCCTGGGGATTGCCGTAGCCGCGAAAGGCCTGGCTGAAGATATTATTGGTGTAGACGCAGGAAGCCGTAAACGATACCGCCGGCACCCGGTAGAGTGAAGTCATGGGCACATACATAACCGAAGGTACGGTTGCGCCCCAGGAGGTATAGGCACCGTTATCGAGAATAGCTTCGGCTTCGCGAAACGTCAAAAGACCGTTTTCATCACATCCCTGAGTGATCTTGATGATGGTCGGCTGACGTGGGGCCATGCCGATAAATTCCTCTTCCCGGTCGAACATAATCTTGACGGCCCGGCCCGCCATGAAGGCAAGTAGCACCGCGATATATTCATAGCAGTGGGTATCGAGTTTATTACCGAAGGCGCCGCCGATGGTCGGCGAAATCACCCGGGTATTTTTGTTTTTTAAGCCCAGTGCCAGAAGCAGTTTGTTAAGATCGTTCTGTACCAGAAAGGGAATCTGGGTCGGCATCTGGACTTTAAGGTTTTTCTGATAGTCGAATTCGGCGATAATGCCGGCAACTCCTAAGCAGCAGTGATGGGCCCAGCCGGTTTTATACGTGCCGGAAACAATATGTTTCGATCTCTTTTTCTGTTCTTCAAGATCGCCGTCACTGATCTGCCATTTGACCGGCAGAGAATTGTTTTTTATGGGGTTACCGCGAAAATCAAATTCATGAATTAAGGGGGCATCGGCTGCGGCTGCTGTGATCGGATCGAAAACCCCGGGCAGCGGTTCATATTCAACCTTGATGAGATCGCAGGCCGCGGCCGCGATTTCTGTTGAAGTTGCCGCTACCGCCGCTACTTCATCCCGAAACTGCCGGACTTTATCATCTTTGATCGGCGGATTATCCTGGATAAAGCCGATTTTAAAATCCGGCGCCGGGTTGCTGTCGCGGGTGAGAATCGCTTTGACCCCGGGAAGTTTCTCAGCCCGGCTGATATCAATATTTTTAATAATCGCATGCGCGTGTTGACTGCGTTTGATTTTACCGAAAAGCATATTCGGGACGCTTAAATCGTTGATATAGGAAGCCTTGCCGCTGATCTTTTCGGGGGCGTCCATCTTGGCCAGTCGTTTACCGATGAAGTTTTTCTGCTGCATAATTTAATCCTGCTCCTGCATCGCGGCTTTGACCGCGGCGATTATCTGGAAATATCCGGTACAGCGACAGAGGTTGCCAGCTAAAGCCTGTTTGATTTCGGCTTCGCTGACGGCGGCCGGGCGGCCGGGATAGCTGTCGATAAACGCCTTAGCCGACATAATCATCCCCGGCGTACAGAAACCGCACTGGCTGGCGCCGTTATCAAGAAACGCCTGCTGCAGGGGATGAAATTTCCCGGCGTCAGCTAAAGACTCAATGGTCTCAACGATCTTGCCCTCAACCTCAAGGGCCGGGAAAAGACAGCTGTTGACACTGGCACCGTTAACCAGCACGGTACAGGCGCCGCACTCACCAAGACCGCAGCCCTCCCGGGTTCCGGGCAGGTTGAAATTATCCCGCAGAATATCAAGCAGCATCTCCTGCCCCTTGACCCAGGTTTCAACCCGGTCGCCGTTCAGAGTAAATTTTAGCTGGATCATTTGGTAAAACCTTATTTGAAGTTTGAAGTTAGAAGGGTGAAGGGTGAAAAGTTGTTAGGTTCGAAAGGTGTAGAAAATTTCACACTTCACACCTCACCCTTCACACTTCTCAAACGCGCCTGCTGGCAGGCGCGTTTGATGTAGGCTTTGATTACTTCGGTCTTATGCCAGGCTTTGCCGCGGAGATCATCGATCGGGGCGATTTCCGTGGTGGCGATTTCACCGGCCTCAGTCAGGGTCGCTTCATCTATGATTTTCCCTTTTAGAAAAGCCTCGGTTTTAAGCGCCCGGATCGGGGTCGGTGCGACCGTGGCCAATCCGATTCGGATATCTGTGCAGGTGCCGTCTTGAGCCAGAGTGAGCATTACTCCAACTCCGACATTGGCCAGGTCCATGGCCTTGCGCTTCATAAATTTAAGATAGGCCGAGCCTGAACCTGCTGGCGGGACTTCCAGCGAGAAACCCTTGACGAGTTCATCTTTTTCCAGGTGCACCTGTTTTGGCCCCTTGAAAAAATCGGTCAGAGCTACGGTTCTTTCTGCAAGTTGAGCGTTAATGATGATAACTTGAGCTTCGTAAATTAAAAGCGGGGCCGCGGTGTCGGCCCCGGGTGAGGCATTGATGATGTTGCCGCCCAAAGTGGCGACGTTTCTTATCTGGGTCGAGGCCAGATTGACCGCCGCATCTCTAAGGGCCGGAAATTTTTCCGCGATAAATGCGGAGGTTTCCAGCTCACGGATGGTGGTGCCGCTGCCGATAAAGACCCGGTTTTCAGTTTCCCGGATGCCTTTAAGCTCATCAAGGGCCCGCAGTGAGATCAGGTTGTTTGGCGCGATGACTGACTTTTTCAAAAGCAGCAGCACATCGCTGCCGCCGGCAACATACAAAGAGTTTTCCGGGGCCGCTTTTTTTAAGCTGAAGGCTTCAGTCATAGAGGTCGGGCGCTGGTAGCTGAACTTATGCATATTTTTTTCCTGTGTAAAAAAATAAAGTGTGAATGGTGAAGTTAAAAGGGTGAAAGCGCTTGCAGCGACATTTTCTAACTTCACCCTTCACCCTTCACACCTCTCTATTATCGAATATTCGCTTGGTTTTTCGTTCACTGCGGGGGAGTTCGTTGTAGTTGACGATCTCGACAATCGGCGTTACCATAATTTTCCGGCGCACCTCATCATAGATCCAGCGCTGGCTTTCAGGGTCGCTGCCGGAGTCAAGGAGTTCACCACGTTCGATGCGGATGGTCATATAGTCTTTGCCGTCATCTCTGCGGTCGAGAATGATCTGATATTCGCTACCGACAGTTTTGCAGGCGGAGAGGATGGTGTCGATGCCGCTGGGATAGACGTTGACCCCGCGGATGACGAACATATCGTCACTGCGCCCTAAAATCGGGGCATGGCGGGGCAGGATACAGCCGCAGGGGCAGGGCTCTGCAATAATTCGGGTCAGATCGCGGGAACGGTAGCGGATTAAGGGGGCCGCCTCTTTGCTTAGAGTGGTATAGACCATCTCACCGATTTCGCCGGGAGCCACCGGTCGCAGGGTTTCGGGGTCGATGATTTCGAGGATATAATAATCGGCCCAGTAGTGAAGATTGTCGCTCGCAGAACAGCTTAAGCCGGTGCCCGGGCCGTAGAGTTCGGTAAGCCCCGGGATGTCGTAATACTCTTTGACCCCTAAAAGTTCCATGATCTTGGCTTTCATGGCCGGACTGGTACGTTCCGAGCCGGCGATAATTTTCTTCAGGTTAAGTTTGTCTTTGAGATTGTGTTTTTTGACCTCCTGGGCCACTAAAAGGGCCATCGAGGCGGTACAGCATAGAACCGTGGTGCCGAAATCCTCCAGGAAAGTCATCTGCATCTCCAGATTACCCGGCCCGGAGGGAATCGCCATGGCGCCGAATTTTTCGCAGGCGAGTTGGAAACCGGCACCCGCCGTCCAGACACCGTAACCGACGCAGATCTGGACCTTGTCTTCCCGGGTCAGATTGGCCATCTCATAGCAGCGGCAGAACATATCAAGCCAGTCATCAATATCCTTCTGCGTGTAGCAGACCACCTTTCTTTTGCCGGTGGTGCCGGAGGAGGCGTGGATTCGGATAATATCCTGCGGCGGCACCGAGAGCAGGGGATACGGGTAGCCTTTGCGAAAATCATCGGCGGTGGTAAAGGGCAGACGCTGCAAGTCGTCAAGGCTTTTAATGTCGTCCGGAGTGATGCCCGCCTCAATGAAACGTTCTTTGAAGAAAGAGGAATTATTGAAGGCGTGGTTGACCGTCCATTTCAGGCCTTTGAGTTGGAAATCTTCAAGTGCGGCCCGATTGTCAACTTTGGGCGGGAAGCGTACTAACATTTTTTACTGATCTCCTTGCCGGCGCAGGTTAAGGGTTTCGGTTTCATTAATTACCATATTTTCAGGATCGATACTTACTCCATAGTCGCTGCGGGCTTTATCGGCTGTAATGACGCCGTTTTCGACATCTTTTAAGACCTTTTCCGCCGGGCGTTTTAAGGGATTGCCATAGCCGCCGCCACCACCGGCCTGCTGGAAAAAGATTGTGCCTTTGCCCACCCCTTCGATTAGATCCTTGGTTGTTGTCAGGTATTCCTTGCCGTCGGGATAGATAAGCTTGATGGTATTAAGAGTGCCGCATTTACCGCCCCGGGCGCCGAAAGCGGGCTCCTGATCGCCGTCACCGAAGGTTACCACCCGGGTATTGTCGCTGCCGATGGTAAATTGAGTTTCAACCCCAAGACCGCCGCGCCACTCTCCGGCCCCGGCCGAATCGGTGATATATTCGTGCTTTAATAGAAGATGCGGGGTCTGCTGCTCGAACATCTCGTAATCCTGATCAAGAATACCGCCGGAGGCATCGATCATACCGATATGATCATAGCCGTCACAGCCTTTGATCGCGCCGGAGCCGCCTTTTAAGCCCATAAACCCGATATCGACATAAGCCTGATTTTTACGCGGGTCGATGCCGGTGGTCAGAGCACAGAGCAACTCGTTCCATTCCGCCGTCACCCGGTCCGGGATAACATCGCTTAGGGCGCGCATGATAGCATCAGCGTTGTTGGGGCAGAGGTGGTTGCCGTAGGTGGTGGCCGCCGGATAGCGGGCATTTAAGATCGTTCCTTCAGGGATTTCAATTTCTATTGGCCGGATCATCCCCTCATTATGGGGAATATCGGGGTTGACCATCTGCAGGAAGGTAAGAATCGTGGCCGAAGCGCTGGAGGAGTAGGTGCCGTTAACAAAACCGGGGGTTTGGGCGTCGGTGCCGCTGTAATCAAAGTGGATGCCGTTTTCTAAAACCTTGATTGTCACTCGAATCTTATAGGTTGAACCCGGATTTTTGCCGTCGAAAAAGACGGTGCTTTCGCCTTTGTAGGTGCCGGCCGGAATAGTTTTGATCTCGGCCCGCATCATCTTTTCGGTTGAATCGAAAAGATACTCCTTGTGCAAATTGAAAACCTCAATTCCGTAGCGTTCGATAATCGCTTGAAGGCCGCGCTCACCGACAACGCAGCTGCCGATTTCAGCCTTCATATCCTCGGCCACAATCGGCAGCCGGATATTGGCAAAAATCAGATCCCAGACATCTTTTCGCAATTCACCTTTCTCATAAACCTTGATCGGCGGGATGCGCAGCGCTTCCTGCCAGACCTCGGTGGCGTTAGGGTTGTAGCCGCCCTGGACGGCGCCGCCGATATCGGCCTGATGGCCCTTGCAGGCGGCCCAGCCGACCAGCGTATCATTGTGGAAAATCGGTTTGAAAACCGCGACATCGTTATTCTGATTGCCCATCGAGAAGACATCATTATGAAATATGACATCGCCGGGGTAGATATTATCGCCGTAATAGTCGATGATATATTTACAGACCGGGGCCAGCGAGAAGGCTAAAATCGGCAGGTTCTCGGTCTGCTCCAGCATCCTGCCTTCGGCATCATAAAGGCCGGTAACAAAATCCTTGGCCTCACACAAAATCGGCGAACGCGTGGTTTGCGCCAGAGCGATACTCATCTCATCAGTAATCGCCTTAAAGCGCCGCCGCAAAATCGAAACCAGAACCTTGTCAATTGTTTGGGACATGATTTATTTTCTCCTGGCTTAATTTTTTTATTTCTTTTTTTATATCTCCCGCCAAGACGCCAAGACGCTAAGGAAAGCAACGCTGCAAATTTAGCGCTTAAAATCTTTGCGCCTTTGCGTCTTGGCGGGAATTTTTTTGTTTTCGTTGGTTGTTCAGGGCATAATTTTCTTTACAATTTCATCTTCAAGATTTTTATTATAAACCGTGTAGCTGCCGAATTTATCGACCATAACACTGTAGTCCGGGGTGATGAAGGCGGTGGTGTTGACCTGTTCCAGGATTGCCGGGCCTTTAAGCCGGTTGCCGAATTCGAGTTTCAAGGCGTCAAAGACCGGGATCTCTTTAAAAATATTCTCACCGGGGATGAAGGCCTGACGATATTTCTTGAAGGCCTGATCCGGGTTTTCTCCGGCAAACTGACGCTGGCTGAAGACCGGTTTTTCGGTTTTACCGATACAGTTAAGGCGCAGATTGATAAGTTCGACCGGGGTTTTTTCGTCTTCGAGGGAGTAGCCGTAGAGGCGGTTGTGGATGGGATGGAAGGTGGCCGCGATCTTATCCCAGTTGCAGTTTTTGATATCGGCGGCCGGGATCTCGACCTTGACTTCGTGGTACTGGCCCATATAGCGCAGATCGAGCGCGTAGATTGTGCTGATTTTAGCGTCATTGATGCCTTCACTCTGCAGAACTTTGCGGCCCTCGTTTTCCATTTCGGCAAAGAGCTTAAGAAACTGTTTGCTCTCGGCCTGATCAAGCCTTGTGATATAGCTTTTGACATAGTCGTGCTGGAGGTCCGACATCAGCATTCCGGCGGCACAGAAGATTGAGGATTCACGCGGGATGATCATCAAGGGAATTTCAAGTTCGGCGGCGATCATACAGGAGTGGTTAGGTCCGGCGCCGCCGGCAACCACCATCGGGAAATCCCGGGGGTCGGAGCCCTCTTTGACCGCGACTTCGCGGACGGCCGCCGCCATATTGACGTTGATGATGTTATACATCCCGGCGGCCGCCGTCGCGAGATCGTAATTTAAGGGTTTGGCAATCTTTTCGGAAATCGCTTTTTCGGCCTTGGCCTTGTCGAGTTTAATCCGGCCGCCGGCAAAATAGCCCGGTTCAAGATAGCCTAAAACGAGATCGGCATCGGTGCAGGTCGGCTCGGTCCCGCCCAGATCATAACAGGCCGGGCCCGGTTTGGAGCCGGCACTCTGCGGCCCCATTCGTAGAAGACCGCTTTCGTCAATCCAGCCGATACTGCCGCCGCCGGCCCCGATGGTGACCACGTTGAGCATCGGCAGGGCGCAGCGCAAACGGTTTATTTCGCCGACGGTAGTCATTGACGGTTTTTTATCTTTGATGACGGCGGCATCAAAACTGGTGCCGCCCATATCGACCGTGATACAATCCTTATAACCCTGGGCGCCGACATAAAGAACTCCGGCGACCGGCCCCCCGGCCGGGCCGGAGAGCAGGGTTGAGGCGGCTTTATCGATGGCGTTCTGCGGCGCGACTACGCCGCCGTTGGAGGTCATAATCAATAAAACGCCGGCAAATTCTTCGGCTTCAAGTTTCCTGATCAGGGCATCGAGATATCTTTTTAAGATCGGCCCAACATAGGCATTCAAGGCCGTAGTACTTATCCGGTCATAGAAACGAATTGACGGCAGCAGTGATGACGAGATGCTCAGGTAACAGTCGGGAAGTTCTTCTTTTAATAATTTTTCAACCAGCTCTTCGTGATTGTGGTTGGCAAACGAATTCATAAAACAGACGGCGACCGCTTCAACCTTTTCCGCTTTCAAATTTTCTATCTTTTGTTTCGCATCTTCGATATCAAGGGCGGTAACGATTTCACCCTGGGCATCAATACGTTCATTAACCGGCAGCCGCAGATAGCGCTCAACTACCGGCCGGGCATTTTCATAACGGTTGTTGTACTGCTCTTCACGGATGCCGCGGCGCATTTCCAGAGCGTCGCGGACGCCTGATGTTGTCAGCAGGCCGGTTTTAACCCCGGAGTAGGTCAGCGTGGCATTGGTGGTGACGGTCGTGCCGTGGACGATGGTACTTACCTGCTGCAGGAAATCTTTAAGCGAAAGCTCACGTTTTTCCGCCATCTCGCTTATCCCCTTAAGGGTTGCGATTGAGGGGTCGTCCGGGGTGGAAAGCACCTTATAAATTTCGCTTTCACCGTCATCACCGGTGAGCAGAAAGTCGGTAAAGGTTCCCCCGACATCAATGCCGATTTTAAATTTCATTATCTACTCCATATTTGGGTGTTGCCGGTATCTTTTTTTGATTATCCACAGACCCACACAGACGAAAAAGCTTTTGTCCGTGTGGGTCTGTGTGGGTCTGTGGATAAAATATAAAATCATTACTAAAAAATATTCGGCTCTTTAAATTCGCCGTAGACTTCCTTGAAAATTCCGGCCATCTCTTCAACCGTGGCGTAGCTTGAGCAGCATTCGACCAAAGCCGGCATAACATTGCCGCCGGATTTTACGGTTTTTTCCAGGGTTTTCAGGTTGCGGGTGACATCAGCCGTGCTGCGGGTTCGTTTAAGTTCTTTGAGCCCGGCGATTTTAACCTCGGCCATTTTTTCATCATATTCATGGAGTTCGACTTTGCTCTCTTCTTCTTCCATAACATATTTATTGACGCCGACCTTGATTCTGCTGCCGTTTTCCAGATCTTTCTGAAATTCATACTCCTGCGCGGCGATCTTGCGCTGGACATAGCCGTCGGTGACCGCTTTGAGCATGCCGCCGTAGTTGTCGATTTCGGCCATCTCTTTTTCAATCAGGTTTTCCATCTCTTTGGTGATACTCTCGATAAAATAGGAGCCCGCCAGGGGGTCGACCGTATCCCGCAAACCGACTTCATCCATCAGCATCTGCAGATTTCTTAATGAAACCAGGGCCGATTCCGGAGTCGGGATGGTGTAGGCTTCATCATAGGAGCATAAAGCTGTGGTCTGGGCCCCGCCCAGGGCCGCCGCGAGGCCGTAGTAGGCGCCGCGGACGATATTATTTAAGGGCTGTTGTTTGGTCAGGCCGGAACCACCGCCACCGAAAAGGCCGCGGAAAAAAAGTACCTTTTTATTATTTTCCCCGGCCCCGTAGCGTTCGCTCAGGTTTCTCGCCCACATCTTTTTTGCGGCCCGGAATTTGGCGATGGTCTCCCAGAGATTGCCGTAGATATTGATATTGAAAGAGAAGCGGCCGACAAAATCGTCAATATTAAGGCCGCGGCCTAAAACCTCATCGATATAGGCGTTGGCGATCTGGATGGCGTAGGCGATCTCCTGGGCCGGGGTCGCGCCCGATTCACGGATATGATAGCCGCAGATACTGACCGGGTTACATTTCGGCATCTCTTTGACTGAATATTCGATGGTGTCGCCGATTAGTTTGACCCCGGCATCCGGCGGATAAATCCAGGCGCCGCGACCGATGATTTCCTTCAAGATATCATTCTGCGGGGTCGCGCTGATCTCATTCTTTTTGAAGCCATATTTCTGTGCCACCGCCTGATACATTGCCAGCATGATCGAGGCGACCGCGTTGATGGTTAAACCGGTGCCGATTTTATCTAAAGCGATATCCTTGAAAGCGAGTTCAAAATCACGTAGCGAATCAACCGCCATTCCGACTCGCCCGACTTCGCCTTCGGCCTGGGGATTGTCGGAATCGAGCCCCATCTGACTCGGCAGATCAAAGGCGACATTCAAGCCGTTCTGACCGTTGGCAATAAGCAGTTTGAAGCGTTCGTTGCTCTGCTCCGGCGTGCCGAAACCGGAGTACTGGCGCATCGTCCAGGGCCGGCTGCGGTAGCCCAGCGGATGAATCCCACGGGTGAACGGATATTCGCCGGGGTCGTTTAAGTCGCGATCATAACTGAAACCGCAGCTCTCAAGATCCTGCGGGGTGTAGACCGGTTTAACTTTGATGCCGGAAAGATATTCGACTTCGGTAACCCGGCCTTTTTTGTCGCTTGTGTATTTTGCCACCCCCATAACTTATTTATCTCCAGTTGATTTTTTAAGGAAATCGACGGTCGCGCCCAGCGGCGTACCGCCGGGAAAGACGCCGTTGATGCCTAATTCTTTAAGTTTGGCAACGTCACGCTCAGGAATGACGCCGCCGACAAAGGTGATAATGTCGGTGGCCCCGGCCTTTTTCAGCGCTTCAATCAGTTTTTCAGCGTAGAGGATATGAGCGCCGGAGAGGATGCTCAAACCGATGGCATCGACATCTTCTTCGACGGCGCTGCTGACTATCTGCTCGATAGTGCAGTGCAGGCCGCTGTAGATAACCTCCATCCCGGCCTCGCGCAGGGCGTGGCAGATAACCTTGGCCCCCTTGTCATGGCCGTCAAGCCCGGGTTTGCCGATCAGTACCCGTATATTTTTGCTCATCAAAAAACCTCAAATTGTTGCCGCGAACATTGTTTGCAACTCAGTTAACAAATTAAAGTTGATAGGAAGTTTGGCTTCGCCCCACTTTGAAGGGGACACAGCTCCGCTAAAGCTGGGAAATGCTTTAGCTCAGCAATGTCCCCAAATCGAGAATGCAATCTTGTTTATTTTTTACTCAAAGTAATAATCGAATCATCCAGCTCAAAATCACCGTCAACGATTTCGGTTAGAACCCCGCACATCTGCTGCGGCGGGTTGATAAAGGCGTAGCGGTTGTGGCAGAGCTCACGCGGCTTTTTGTCGATCAAGGTATGGCCTTTTTCTTTAAGCTCGTTCATCTTTTCAGCCACATCATCAACCGCATACGAAATCAGAAAAACGCCTTCGCCTTTTTTCTCGATAAATTTCGCAACTTCACCCTCCGGGTTGGTTGATTCCATCAGCTCCAGCGCGACCTCGCCGATATAGTAGCGGGCAACCTTAATACTTTCGCTCTCAGCTATATATTCACAGTCAAGTTCCAGTCCGAGAACATCTTCATAGGTTTTACGGGCATTCGCTAAACTTTTAACCGCCAAGCAGATATGGTCGATTTTAGAAGGTTTTTTACTCATCAAATTAATCCTTTTCAAAATGTCTCGATGTGGGGACAGACCTTTAGTTATGTCCCCGTGCGCAGCAGGGCGAAGCAAAGGTCATTTCATCCAGATCCTACTTAACTGTTTTTTCCTTTTCTGCCAATGCTTTTAATACTTTGTCGGGTGTGATCGGGAACTCCTTGACCCAGACGCCGGTGGCGTCGAAGACGGCGTTGCCGATCGCCTGGAAGCTGTTCATTGAGCCGAAAAGGCCGGCCTCTTTGGCGCCGAAGGGGCCTTTGGGGTCGTCGGTAATGACGACGTTGGCCGAGATCTCCGGCATATCAACGGCGAGCGGCATCTTGTATTCAAGAAAATCGGGGTTGAGCATGCGGCCGTTTTTCCAGAGATGTTCTTCCATCAGAGAACTGCCGAGGCCGCCCGAGGCGATTGAACCCTCGTACTGGCCTTCGACGGCTTTTAAGTTGATCGGGAAGCCACAGTCGTGAAAGCCGGTAGCCTTGGTGACGCTGACTTCGCCGGTATCCATATCGACATCTACCTCAACCACGTTGGCGCCGAAACTGAAGGTGCCGGCCTGCTGGCCCTTCGGATTGGAAACCCATTCCCGGGTTCTTGAAACCTCCGGCATATAGGAGCCGCGACCGATAACCGGGGTGTTGTCGATAAGACCTTTGCGGATAACTTTATGGAGGCCGATGGCACTGTTTTTATCGTTCTTGCGGAAAATTTTGCCCTCCTCAATAGCGAGCTCATCCGCATTACAGTCAAGTATTTTCGCGGCGATCTCGAAAATCTGCTGCCGGGCATCTTCGGCGGCATTTTTTACGGCATTGCCGCCGACAAAAACCGCCGCCTGCGAGTAGGCGCCCATATCCAGAGTCGTAACCTCAGTGTCGGCCGCAACCAGATGAATGTCGGGGATGTTAAGGCCGAGAACCTCGGCGCAGATCTGCACCATCGCATGATAGTTGCCCTGGCCGTTGTCGACGACGCCGGTTAAAATTGTCGGGTAGCCGTCTTCATTGAACTTAATGATGGCGCTGGAGCCGCCGCGAATACCCATCGGAAAACCGCACATCATACCGTTGGCACCCATGCCGATTCCCTTGCCGGGGGCCATTTTACCGCGTTTTTTCGCCCACTTAGATTTTTCGGCGGCGTTCTTGATCGCTTCCGAGAGGCCGCAGCCGAAAATCTTCGAGCCGGTTGCCTGAAATTCGCCGGCCTGCAGGGCGTTCTTAAGCCGGATTGCAACCGGGTCGATACCGAGTTCATGGGCGATCATATCGAGTTGCATGCCGAGGCCGCCCAGGAAAGCGCGGCCGTGGCAGCGGTACATGCCGCGGATCGGCTTGTTGGTGTAGACCCGGTAGCTGTTTAAGCGGACATTCGGCAGACGGTAAGTCTCTTCCCAGACCAGAAACGGGACTGAAGCGGCAATCGGACCGGTGCTGGAGTAGCCGCCGCCGCCCATAATGACCTTGATATCCTGGGCCAGAATTTCACCGGTTTTGCTGACTCCGGTTTTGACATCAACAATCATATCGTGAACCTGGCGTGTGCAGGTCATGCTCTCTTCCCGGGTGTAGCTGGCTTTTACCGGCCGTTTGGCTTTGCGCGAGAGGGTGGCGGTGATAAAATCGAGGGGGAAAATATCAGAACGGCCCCCGAGAGCGCCGCCGACATTGGAGCGCCGGACGATAACCTTGTTGAGCGGGATTTTGAGGAGATTGGAGAGCGCCTTGGCTTTGGTGTGCGGGGAGGCGGTCGGGACAAAAATCTCCAACGCTCCGGCGGCTTTGTAGTCGGCGATAACGGTGTAGGGCTCAAGCATGCCGTAGGTCTCGCCGCTGGAGCTGAAACGGTCTTCGCGAACGTAGTCGGAGTCGGCAAAGCCCTTTTCGACATCGCCGACATCGATATTGACGTGGATATTGACATTGTTCGGATGATCTTCGTGAATCAGCGGGGCGCCATCAGCCATCGCTTCATCAGCTTCGAAGACTGCCGGCAGGATTTCGTATTCAACCTCAATCAGATCCAGGGCTTTTATAGCGGTCTCTTCGTCTTCGGCCGCAACCGCAGCGACCTCTTCGCCGACAAAACGAACCTTGTCCACCGCGATCAACTGGTGATCCTGGGTATACTTAAAAACCCCCCAACGGACATCAAAAGAGTCCTCTCGGGTGACAACCGCCCTGACCCCGGGAAGTTTTTCAGCTTTACTGATATCAATATTTTTAATGATGGCGTGGGCATGGGGACTGTGCAGAACCTTGCCGACCAGCATGCGCGGCAGTTTGATGTCAGCCGTAAACAGGGCATCGCCGGTGGCTTTCAGCGGGGTATCAATCCGGGCAACACTTTTGCCTAAAATTTTATAATCTTTCATAAATTCCTCATTTTTAACTTCACTCTTCTGACTTCATTTTCGATGCGGCCTGAATTGCATCAACGATTTTTGCATAGCCGGTACAGCGGCACTGGTTGCCGGAGATCGCTTCCCGGATTTCGTTGCGGCTCAATTCGGCTTGCTGTTCCCGGATGGCGGCAAGTCCGGTCAAAATCATACCGGGGCTGCAGAATCCGCACTGGATGGCGTGGTGGTCGACGAACGCCTGCTGGACGGGGTGGAGTTGATTATCCTGGGCCAGACCTTCGATCGTGGTTATCTTTTCGCCTTCAGCTTCAACCGCCAAGGTCAGACAGGAGCGGGCCGGCCGGCCATTAATAAGCACGGTGCAGGCGCCGCAGCTGCCGTCATCGCAGGCGGCTTTGGTGCCGGTCAACTCCAGACGCTCACGCAGAACTTCACGCAGGGTCTCGTTGGCCGAAACGGCAATTTTTTCGAGTTCACCATTTATGTTTAATCTGACTTCAAATTTTTTCGTAGACACTTACGCCTCCTGTCCGGCAACCAGTTCCGCCGCCATCTTTTTTAAGAGCAGGCCGATCATCTTTTTTCTATAGAAAGGTTTGGAACCGACATTGGCAATCGGCCGGGCTGCGGCCATGGCAGCCGCCGCCGCCGTCTGAATTGCGGCCTGATCACTAAACTCTTTGCCGTTAAGTTTTTCAGCGGCTTCAGGAACTGACAGCGGCCCGGAAGCGACGGCGTTGATAACCACTTTAGGGTTGATGAATTTCCCTGAAGAATTTTTATCAAAGCTTAAAGCGACCCCGGCCAGAGGAAAATCCAGGGCTTTGCGCAACCTGAATTTTCGGTAGAGTGAGGTTCTCTTTCTGGCCTGGTTCAAGGTTATTTCGGAGAGATATTCATCTTTTTGCAGGATATTCGGTCTGCCTCCTGATCCGGTATAAAAATCAGCCAGCAAGATGGTTCTGCTGCCGGCCGAGCCGGTGATGGTAATCTCGGCCTCTAAAGCAATCAGCAGCGGCGGCAGATCGGCACTGAATACCGCCTGGCACTTTTTGGCGCCCGGGGCGGCATTGCAGACACCACCCCCGCATTTGTAGCAGGTAGGAGCCAGCTGTCGCCAGGATTTTGACTGATTATAATAGTAGCAGCGGGTATCAAGACAGAGGTTGCCGCCGATGGTGGCCCGGTTGCGAATCGGCGGGGCTGCAATCGTCTTGACGGCGGCTGCAATCGCGGGCGCGGAGTTCATTATTGCCGGTGATTCGGTCAATTCGGTAAGGTGGGCCAGAGCCCCGATTTTAAGTTGGTCGCTGTTTTGATCGTAAATGATGTAATTTAACTCCTCAACCCTTTTCAAACTGATCAGTGAAGTCGTAAAATAAAGCCTTTTCTTCAAGTTATTGATCAGATCGGTGCCGCCGGCCAGGATCTTAAACTCATCTTCAGAGCCTGTCATAGCGCTCTTTAGTTCATCCCGGTTTCGGGGGCGCAGGATAGCAAATGGCGGTAATTTAAGCATCTTTTTTCCTTTTAATTTTATGTATACATAAAGTTGGAGACTCACTACTAATTTATCAGTTTTTTTTTGTCAATATATTTTTTTATAGCCATAAATAACATGTTTTAAGTGAATTTTTTAGCCCTTGACAAATGTCCGTATTAATTTTATATGCATACATAAAATGAAATAATTAACTCAGATTTATGAAGGTTTCGATGACAAACGGCAATATCTTCGAAAGTTTGACCATCCTCAGCCTGGAACAGGCGATTGTGGTGCCCTATTTCACCTATCGCCTGGTGCTTGACGGTGCCCGGGTTATTCGCCTGGAACATCCGGTGATCCATGACCCCAACCGTCTGGTAGGTGATCAGGTTTTGGCCGAAGAGCGGATGAACGCTTATTACCTGACCATTAATGCCGGTAAAAAATCGCTGACCTTAAATCTTAAAGAGGAGCGCGGCCGGAAAATTCTCCACGATTTAATCATTAAACTTGATGTCGATATATTTGTTACCAACCAGCTGCCGAAAAATTATGGCAAACTCGGTATCGATTACGAAACCCTGGCCGCTTTGAAAAATGATCTTATCTGGATCGGGGTCACCGGTTTCGGGCCGGAGAGCGACGAAGGAGCCTATGACCCGATCCTGCAGGCCCGGGCCGCGTTGATGGATCTTACCGGAGAGGCCGACGGCTCGCCCCAGGTTCTGGGCGTGCCGCTGCCGGATATGGGGAGTAGTGAGCAGGTTTACGGCCTGGCGATGAAGGCGCTCTATAAACGGTCGCTTACCGGGGCCGGTACGCGGATCGATTTCTCCATGTTTCGGAGTTCGGCCAGCTGGCACGCGATCAATATTCCGATGACTGCATCCTTTAATAAAAAACTTACCCGTCGGGGCAATACGCATGAGTTTTTTGCCCCGGTTTCGGTTTTTGCGACTCGAGATGGCTTCGTCTATCTTGCGGTAGGTAATGATCGCCAATGGCAGGCGCTGGTTAGTCTTGAAGGTTTCAGGAAACTTGATCAGGAGTGCTACCGGAACAATGCCGGGCGGATTGCCGACGTCAAAAACCTGAATCGGATGCTTAATGAGATCACTGCTCAATACAGCAGCCGGGAACTGCTGGCACAGCTTGCTTCGATTACCGTTCCCGCTTCAAAAATCAACTCCCTGCCCGAGCTTATCGAGGATGAATTGATTAAAGGTGAGCTGCTGACGGCGGTCGATGCGCAGAGCGGACTGAAAATAACTCTCTCACCCCCGCCGCACTCTACTGATTATATTAAAACGTGCAACAAAAAACTGAGTTTCCCGCCGCGCCTGGGCGAACATAATCATGAGATTTATGCCGCCGATCTGGGACTTTCCGCGGAGGAGATGGAGAGCTTGCAGGAAGAGTTGATAATTTAGTGCCTTACAGGTTATTTTCTTTTTTTTTAATAAGAAAATAACCTGATAAGAGCACTTATTGGCGCCCGGAGGAAGTGCCCCCGGGATGCGGGACTGATTCCCGCATTAGCTATTTTCGTTGTCAATAAAAATTATGCAAAACGGTACATTAAGGTAACGTGGGTTGTTAGCGACGGCATCAACCGTAAAGCAGGTAAATGAAATAGAGAGAGGAGAAGATGATGAGACGGAAAATTATTGCCAGTTTACTCGTGGTTGCGATCGTTTTGTTCGCAGGGTTCGCCTTAACCGTGCCGGCTGATGCCGGGACCATTAACTTAAGATATGCCAATTTCCCGCCGGCGCCGACCTTTCCCTGTGTCCAGATGGAACGCTGGGCCAAGGAGGTTGAAAAACGGACCAACGGCGCCGTTAAGGTAACCACCTTTCCCGGCGGCACTCTGCTCGGGGCCAAAAATATGTTTGACGGGGTCATCTCCGGAATGGCCGACATCGGCTGTTTCTGCCCTCCCTATATGCCGGGACGTTTTCCTTTGATGGAGGGAATTGACCTACCGGCGGAATTTACCTCGGCTACAGCGGCAAGCTTGACTCTGTGGGATCTCTTTCAGAAATATCAGCCGAAATCCTATGCCAAGGTTAAAGTTCTGACCATGTTTACCTGTGCCCCGGCAAATATCATGTCCAAGGTTGCAGTGAAAAATTTTGCCGACCTGCAGAAACTCGAGATCAGAGGCACCGGCATATCCGGTAAATATCTGGATGCCCTGGGTGCGATTCCGGTTGCCATGCCGATGTCGCATGTTCCTGAATCATTACAGAAAGGCGTGGTCAAAGGGCTCTTTTCCTCACTTGAAGTGATGAAAGATTTCAAATTTGCCGAACTCTGCAAACATGTAACCATCACCAACGGCCCGACTACCTCATTTGCCGTGGTTATGAACAAGAAAAAATGGGACTCACTGCCGGCCGCCGTGAAAAAGGTTTTCAACGATCTCGGAAGGGAGCAGGCGCTCTGGACGGGCCAGTATGAAGACCAGCATGTTACCGAAGCGATTGCCTGGTCGAAAGCCAAACAGGGTGTCGGTGTTTATCATTTTCCGGCGGCTGAAGCGAAACAGATTCCCGGAAAAGTTAAGTTTATGACGGACAACTATCTCAAGAAAACCGCAGCCGCCAAACTTCCCGGCAAACAGTTTCTGGCTGATCGTGATGCGCTCAAGGCTAAATATGAAAAAAAATATGGTGTGAAGTAGGCTCCAGTAACAGAAAACGGAATCAATCCGCATCAATGTCAGGTGGATTGATTCCGTTTTTTTTCGATTATCGGCTCCGGGGATAAAGATTATGCAGAGGGGTCGGTGCCCGAAAAAAGAGGATCTCGATATATTCATGAATAAAATTGATAAACTTGCCGACGCTATTAACCGCCTGTGTGTCTGGATCAGCGGCAGCGCGTTGATTGTGATGATGCTGATGGGTTTCGGCAACGTATTGTCGCGGTCGTTCTGGCGGCCGCTTAAGGGAACATTTGAGATTATCGGGTTCGCTGGCGCTCTATGTACGGCCATGGCTTTAGGCTTTGCCCAGATGCGTAAAAATCATGTCGGGGTCGATATCATAACCAGCAAGTACAGCAGGCGCTGGCATCGGCTGACAGCAATAATAAGCTATATGATCAGTGTTCCTTTTTTTGCTATCGTTACCTGGCGGGTGGCGGCCTGGGGGATGACCGTTATGGCCAGTGGTGAAAGATCGGAAACCCTGCAAATTGCCTATTATCCCTTTATATTTATCACGGCTGCCGGTTTCGGGTTTTTGGCTCTGGTTATCTTTGTTGACCTTCTAAAAGTCTGCCGCCCTCTCCCTGATGAGGATGAGGTTCTAAAAGATGCGTCGCAGGAGAGTGCTGATGAGTCCTGAGTTTATCGGTCTTTTCGGCATTCTGATCATGCTGGCGACAATGTTTTTTCTCCAGATCCCGGTCGGCTTCGCGATGGCAATCATCGGATTTTTCGGGATTGCCTACGTGACTTCGTTTGACGCGGCCCTGATGATGCTGGGGACGGAATTATGGACCACATTTTCATCCTACGGTCTGACGATTATTCCGCTCTTTATCTTTATGGGCATGATCTGTTTCTATTCCGATGTCAATACCAAGCTCTACAATGCCGCTTACAAATGGCTGGGTTCAACCCGGGGCGGTCTGGCTATGGCAACCGTCATGGCCTGTGCCGGTTTCGCCGCGATCAGCGGCTCGAACACGGCAACCGCCGCGACCATGACCTCGGTGGCTCTGCCGGAGATGAAACGCTACAAATATAATCCGGTTCTGATAACCGGCTCAATCGCCGCCGGTTCCACCCTCGGAGTCGTGATCCCGCCGAGTATCGTGCTGGTGGTTTTCGGTATCTATACCGGGCAATCTATTGCCCGGCTATTTTTCGGCAGCATTATACCCGGCCTGATTCTCGCCGGCCTGATGATGGTTACGGTCTATGTCATCTGCCGCCAGCATGAGGATTGGGGGCCGGCCGGCCCGAAGGCTACCTGGTGGGAGAAAATAGTCTCATTGAAAGGGGCCGGCGAGATGCTGGTGCTCTTTACGCTGGTCATGGGTGGGCTCTTTATCGGTTTCTTTACTCCGAGTGAGGCCGGGGCCGTCGGTTCATTTTGTGCCCTGCTGATCAGTTTTGTCCGGCGAACCATGACCCGGAAAGGTTTTTTCAAGGCGGTTGAAGATACGATCCGGATTTCATGCTTTATTGTTATGATTATCGCCGGGGCGGTTATCTTTGGTCGCTTTCTCGCAATCACCCGATTGCCTTATGCAATTGCCGAATGGGCGATTACGCTTAAGGTGCCAAGTTTTGTCATCCTCTGGCTGATGATTGTCGTTTTTATCATCGGCGGAGCCATCATGGATGCTCTGGGACTTTTGCTGATTACGATCCCGATCTTCTATCCCCTGGCGTTGAAATTGGGCTATGACCCGATCTGGTTCGGGGTGATGCTGACGATTGTCACGACCATGGGGGCGATTACGCCGCCGGTCGGGGTCAACGCTTATGTGGTTGCCGGCATGGCCAGGGATATATCGTTAAAGACCGTTTTTAAGGGCGTAACCTATTTTCTGCCGACCTATATCATCTGCATAATCCTGCTGGAGATGTTTCCCGCACTGGTGCAGTTTCTCGCCGGAGCGGTAAAGTGAAATCGTCCATGGAACTGAAAATAATAGAGTTGTTCCCGGGAAATACATAACAAACGAGAACTGATATGAAAATAGTTGTTTTGATAAAACAGGTGCCGGATACCACCGAAGTCAAACTTGATCGTAAGACCGGAAATCTGATTCGGGAGGGGGTGGAGAGTATTGTTAACCCCGACGACCGCCGGGCTCTGGAGTTGGGATTAAGGCTCAAGGATGATTTCTCGGCGACCGTAACCGTGGTTTCCATGGGGCCGCCGCAGGCGGTTGATGTCCTCTCGGAGGCTCTGGGGATGGGTTGTGATGAGGCGGTTTTGTTGACGGATAAAGCCTTTGCCGGGGCCGATACCTGGGCGACCTCGACGACTTTAGGGAAAGCCTTGGAGAAGATCGGTGATTTTGATCTGGTTCTATGCGGCTATCAGGCGATTGACGGGGATACGGCCCAGACCGGGCCGCAGCTGGCCGAATATCTTAATCTGCCGCAGGCCTGTTATGTCGATAATATTGAAAAACTTGAAGCCGGCAAAATCACCGTAACCCGGCGTAATGATAATGGTTATGAGCGGATCTCTTTGAAATTGCCGGCGCTGTTGACGATTAGTAAAATCTCTGCAGAACCCCGTTATCCGCTGATGGGAAATCTGATTGATGCCTGTCGTGAAGATGCGAAAATTAAAATCTGGAATGCGGCCGATATCGGGGCCCTGAGTCAGGAGTTGGGAATGGCCGGTTCACTGACTCAGGTAGTGAAAACCTTTTCCCCCAAAGGTAAACGGGCTGGAGAAATTCTGGCCGGAGAGGTTCCTGAAGCGGTGAGTGCATTATTGGAAAAAGTGCGCGAGGCACACCTGTTAAAGTTAAAAGGGTGAAGTGTGAAGTTGTAAAAGGAGATGACACAATGGGTGTCTGGGTAGAGTTTGAACTTTGCAACGGTTGTCGGCGCTGTCTTAAGGTTTGTCCTTACGAGGCAGTGGCGATTAAGGATGATAAGGCGGTAATCCTGGAGCATTGTACCGTCTGCGGCGCCTGCATTGAGGTCTGCCGCCAGGAGGCCATCAAAAGTGATGTGGCCGAGCGCCGAATCCCCGATTTCAGTGATTATCGCGGGGTCTGGGTTCTGGCGGAAGCCCGGGGCGGTGAACTTGACCCGGTGACATTAGAACTTTTAGGTGCGGCGCAGCTGCTGGCGCAAGACCTGGGGCAGGAAGTCGGAGTAATCCTGCCGGGTAAAAATATTGCGGAACCGGCACCGCTTCTGGCCCGTTTCGGAGCGGTGAAGATATGTCTTATTGAAGATGATCTGCTTGAACCTTATCGGGTGGAAACCTATGCCGAGGTCGTTGCCGGCGTGGTGACCGAATATAAGCCTGAAATCCTGCTGGTCGGGGCTACTTCCCGGGGGCGAGAACTCGCCCCCCGGCTGGCGCGGCGGCTTAAAGCGGGTTTGACCGCCGATTGTACGGCGCTGACGATCGATCCGGATGAGAAGATCCTGCTCCAGACCCGGCCCGCATTTGGCGGAAATATTATGGCAACCATTGCCAGCCGTTACTCCCGGCCGCAGATGGCGACGGTACGGCCCGGAGTCATGCAGCCTTGTGAATGTGATGGGAACCGGGCGGAGATTATAAATGTTTCGGTAAATATTTCGGAATCTCCGGTATTGGCCGCAAGCAAAGTTTTGGAGATAGTGCGCCAGGCCCGGCGGCAGGTGCGTTTAAGTGAAGCTAAAGTGATTGTCGCCGGCGGCCGCGGCACCGGCGGCGCAACCGGTTTTAAGCTTATCGAAAAACTGGCGGCTGAATTCGGCGGCGAGGTTGCCGGAACCCGGATTGCGGTTGAGGAGGGATGGGTGCCGGTTGAGCGGCAGGTCGGCCAGACCGGTCAGTCGGTGCGCCCGGAACTCTATATCGCCTGCGGCATCTCCGGGGCGGTGCAGCATCGGGCCGGGATGCAGAACTCCCGCTATATTATTGCCATCAATAAAGATCCCGGAGCGCCCATATTTGCGGTTGCCGACTGGGGTATCGTCGGCGATCTGCATCAGATAATTCCGGAGATGATAACTCAGATAAACTCGTAAAAAGTAAAAAGTTACGTAAAAAACAGGATGGCACAGTAAAAGTTTCAGATGCGAGGCTCTGAAAAACTGAGGAATGAGGCGTACAGATAAGTACGCCGCAATGACGAAGATTTTCAAGTAACGAAGCAGGTGGAGCTTTTATGAAGCCATCAATCAGATTGATGGAGAAAGTGCCGGATTGATGGAGATAATATGATACGTTCTGATGCTGAGGCTTTGATAAAAAAAACGATGGCCCGCTTTGTCGATGACGAGGTCATTCCCCGGGCCCGGGAGATCGATGAGAGTGGCGAATTCCCATACGATCTTTTCAAGAAACTTGCCGATATGGGGGTTCTGGGGATTCGTTACCCGAAAGAGGTCGGCGGCTCCGGCGGGGATACGGTGCTCTATTGTGTCGCCATGCAGGAACTTGCCCGGGGTTTGATGAGTCTGGCCGCAACCACGGCGATGCAGTGTCTGATGGCGACTAACGGCCTCTATCTCTACGGCACTAAAGAGATGCACGAGGAGTATCTCTATCCGGCTTTGCAAGGTGAAAAGATCGGCGCTTTTCAGCTGACCGAACCCGAAGCCGGGTCGGATCTTGGTAATGTCCGCACCCGGGCCCGGAAAACCAGCGACGGCTATGTTATCAACGGCATGAAAACCTGGTCAACCAACGGTCCTAAAGGTGATTTCCATACGGTTTTATGTCAAACCGATCCCGATAAAGGATTGAAAGGCTTAATGTTCTTTTTTATCCCGACCACGACGCCGGGGTTTTCCCACAGTAAAAAGTTTGACTGTCTCGGTACCCGCTCATCAACTTTATCCGAGATCTATTTTAATGACTGTCACATCCCTGAAGAGTATTGTCTGGGTGAGCCGGGCCGGGGCCTGGATGTGTTGCTGACAATCCTTGCGGAAATCCGGATTATGACGGCGGCCCTGGCTCTCGGCCTGCACCGGGCGGCGATGGCTGATTCGATTAAATACTGCAAAGAAAGGGTGCAGTTCGGCAAGCCGATCGGCAAAAATCAGTTGATTCAGGCGAAAATTGCCAATATGGCGGTCAATCTTGAGGCTGGACAGTTGATGGTTGATAAAGTAACGCGGCAGGTGCGGGATAAAAAACCATGCTTAAATGAAGCCTCAATGGCGAAATATTTTACGGTTGAATCGGCCTGCAAGGCCTCGGATGAGGCGATGCGGATTCACGGAGCCTACGGTTTTTCGATGGAATATTCGGTCCAGCGCTACTATCGCGACAACCGTTTCCTGCTCTACGGCGGCGGCACCCACGAGGTTTTGCAGACAACCATCGCCCGGCAGTATCTGAAATAGTAACTGGTGATATGGCTATCAGTAAAAAAGAGTTCATCTATAGCGAGATCAAAGAGCAGATTCTCTCGCTCAAAGCCCGGCCCGATGCGATCCTGAAAGAGGAGGATGTGGCTTTGAACTACGGGGTCAGCCGAACCCCGGTGCATGAGGCTCTGCAGCAGCTGAAACAGGAAGGTTTTTTAGAACAGGTAAAAAAAGTCGGCTATGTCATCAAACCGCTAAGTGTCAGTGACCTTAAGGAGATTATTCAGATCCGCAGTGTTCTTGAAGGCTACGCCGCCCGCCTGACCACGGTTAATCAGGACGCGAAAATCTTTGCCCGTCTGCGTAAGATCAATGAAAAGGCCCATATCTTTCTGGCAAATAATGATCTGGCCGGTTTTTTTCGTAACAGTTCCGATTTTCACGGCGTGATCTATCAGGGCAGTTGCAATCAGCGGCTCTGCGGCCTGATCGACTCACTGCGCGACAGTTTTATGCGCTATCGCCGGATTCTTCTGAAAATTCCGGAGATGCCCGAGGTCCAGATAAAAGACCACGAAGAGATGCTGGCGACCATGACCCCCGGCAACGAAGCCGCGGTCGAAAAACTGGTCCGCGACCACATCCTCTACGGCGGCCGAATTCTGCTCGAATATATCGAAGCCGAGCGGGTCGAAAAGTGATCATTAAATATTAAATACCTATTTGAATCGCGTTCTCTCGGCTCCGTATTCCCTCGTAACGTACCTCTATTAACCAGGCCTGGTCAGGCTCCTTTTGTGCTTACTCTTTTGCACTAAGTTCGCTATTTATAAATCAGGTATTGTAATCGAGAAAAATATATGGTTATATACTTATATTGACAATGAACATTTCAAGTCATGCTTTGACAAAGGGGGTGCGCAATGTTTAATCGATTTTTTACGAGACTTTTTTTTCTGGCACTTGGAACTTTTGCGCTCTTTTTTGCAACTTTGGGTATTAGTCGGGCGGAGTTTGTTTTGCAGGGAGAACTGCAGCATTCGCTGAGGCGGGCGGCGGCCGTTGAAAATGTCAGGGTTAGCCTTCGAATTTACGATGATGAATTTGCCGGCCGGCTAATCTATGAAGAGGCTCAGAAATTTGCCGCTGCGACCGAAGCTCTGTCTTTTACGTTTGGTCGGGGTAATATAACTGTCAGTGATAGATCAGCCGCACCCGAGCCGGAAAAACTTTGGGTTGAAGTCGAGATTGATGACCAGATTTTAACCCCCAGAATAAATCTGGTTACTATTAATGAAACCCGGGATCTTGACGGTAATAATTTGAGACTGGCGGCTGCCGGCCTGCGTACCGCCGGACCTGCGACTCTGGTGATCAGTGATTTCGGTATAGCTATGAACGGTCTGCTCGATATGGGGTCACAATCGATCAAACTTGGAAGTGTAGAGCGCAATGACTGGCCTGCGGGAAACAATTGCCTGCAAGCCGTTGTCAGTGATGCAACGCTTAATGGTAACGGGACATCCGCACAGCCGCTCTCGGTAAATGGTGATTTGACCGATGACCAAACCCTTTCAATCTCAGGAAACGACCTATCTATTTCGAGCGGGAATACAGTAGCATTGCCAACCGCCGCCAATACAAGCGGCTGGACAGACGACGGCTCGGTTGTAAAATTAAGTACAAGTACTGATAACGTTGTTATTGGTACCAGCACTCCAAACTCTTTATATAAACTACAAGTTAAAGTAACCACTGATATTGCAGGTAAAACTGCCATATTTGGGCATGCTTCAACTGGACCACCACCAACACATAGTGGTTATGGTGTTTATGGGCTCTTTGAGAGTGATAGCACTGGAGGAGCCGGTGTTTTTGGTGAGGCTAGAGTAGGTGGCAACGGAGTTGTTGGGACAACAGATGCTATTGATGGATATGGTGTATTTGGTGAACATACGAATGGCGGCTTTGCCGGGTGGTTTTCGGGCAAAGGTTATTTCAGCGATAATGTTGGCATTGGCACTGCAATTCCGCAAGCCACGCTGCATGTAAAAGGTAACGATGGTGTGCTGTTTGAGGGTACTTTTGGAAGTGGAACAATACCAAAAGAAGGTGCCGGTACAAGGATGATGTGGTATCCTAAAAAAGCAGCATTTAGAGCCGGTGAAGTTGACGGAACTCAATGGGATGATTCAAATATCGGTGATTTTTCCGCTGCAATGGGATCTGGTACAACAGCTTCCGGGGATTATTCAACTGCTATGGGACAATATACAACAGCTTCCGGTTATAGTTCCACTGCTATGGGAGCTGGAGCAACAGCTTCCGGTGCTTTTTCTACTGCAATGGGATATATTACAGAAGCTTCCGGTGCTTTTTCCACTGCAATGGGATATATTACAGAAGCGTCAGGTAATTATTCCACTGCAATGGGAAACTATACAAAAGCACAAAGTACATTTTCTGTAGCTCTTGGACAATATAATGTTGGCGGTGGTTCACCTGATTCTTGGGTAGATACAGACCCTTTGTTTGAAATTGGAAATGGAACTTCCAACCACAAATCAAATGCAGTAACCGTACTTAAAAACGGTAATACACATATAAGCGGCACAATTACCAGTGGTACTGCAAATGTGTCTTTACCTATTGCTTATGGTGTAATTAATACAGCCGGAAGTGTAAATAATGCTACTAATAACGTAAGCTGTGTGTGGGTAAGCGATCATTACGAAATCTCTATTTCGGGTGAGTCATATTCTCAAACTGCCTATGTATGCAGTATTGAAGCCTTGGGAATATCTCCGGTTACCACAACAACAGGCGCAAGCGGAGGAAAACTGTTGGTTTATATTTACAACTCTCTAGGTACACAAATTAAAGATGCATTTCATTTTGTGATTTATAAATTATGATAAAATTGTTTATTGTTTTTTGTGATAGCAAGATTGGATTCTGATGTAATATCCCGGAGCCGGTCATTTTCGGATAGATCAAGAGATTAACCAAGAAAAAAACTTGCATCTTTTCTACTGAGATGCTAATAAGAACATACGTTTGCGAAAATTTGGTTCAGCCGGAGACGGTTTTTTGCAAGTGGGCTCTTTCAGGGGCCCACTTTTTTTGTTTCAATTTTCATGTTATATTAGTTTCTAATAGGGTATGGTAACGACGCTTGAATTGCCGGAAGACCGGCGCGGTAAGATTCTGGTTCTGGCTGAGGATCTTTTGCAAAATCTCGGTTACGAGCTTGTCGATCTGGAGTTCAGTCAGAGTGATGAAGGCTCTATCTTAAGGCTCTTTATCGATAAAGAGGGCGGGGTCAGCCTCGATGACTGTACTCATGTCAGCCGGATGTTCGGAGCTTTGCTGGATGTCGAAGATCCGATTGCCGGGCGTTACAATCTGGAGATATCTTCTCCGGGGCTCAATCGGCGTCTGCGTAAGTTTCATGATTTTAAAACCCGGATCGGAGAGACGGTCAAGATCAAACTTCTTAAGCCTTTAGATGGCCGCCGTCGTTTTAAGGGGGTTTTGAAGAAGGTTGAGGACGAACCTTTAATGCTTACGCTTGAAATTGACGGCGAAGAATTTATTGTGCCTCTGGATGAATCGGCAAGGTGCAACCTGGTTTACAAATTCGGCAGTTGAAGATGGTGCGGTTAATCCGTCCTTGAATATTAAAACCCATGATACGGCTTTAAAATCCGTATTCTAAGCTATAGAAAGCAACATTTTAACCCCCGGCAGAACCGGGTTTAAGGAGAGATGTTTAGATTATGTCCTCAAGTTTGAACTTCATACTTGATCAGGTCAGTAAAGAGAAGAATATTCCCCGAGAGATTCTGATTGAGGCAATTGAATCGGCGATGGTTACGGCATCCAAGAAGAAACTGGGTGCGGCCCGTGAAATCGAAGCTTCCTACGATGAAGAGACCGGAGAGATTGAGCTCTTCGAGTTTGTCGAGGTGGTGGAAGAGGTGGAAAATTCTTACTATCAGATCACGTTGCGTGAGGCTCAGGAGATTGATCCTGAGGCGGAGATCGGTGACAGTCTCGGACTGAAGCTGGAGACCGACGATTTCGGGCGGATCGCCGCCCAGACGGCGAAACAGGTCATCATGCAGAAGATTCGGGAAGCTGAACGGGAGAGTATCTATGAAGAGTATCACGAGAAAGTCGGCGAGATTGTTAACGGTTCGGTGCAGCGGGTTGAACGCGGCAACCTGATAGTTAATCTCGGTTCGACCGAAGCGATTCTGCCCCGCTCGGAGACGATTCCCCGGGAGAATTTTCGCCAGGGTGAGCGGATTCGCGCTTATTTGCTGAAGGTCGAGATTACCGCCAAAGGTCCCAAGATTGTTCTTTCGCGCTCTCACCCCGGTTTCCTGATCCGTCTTTTCGAGGTTGAAGTGCCGGAGATTTTCGAGGGGGTTATCAAGATCATGGGGGCCACCCGTGAGCCTGGAATCCGCGGCAAGATTGCGGTAACCACCAATGACCATGATGTCGATCCGGTCGGTGCCTGCGTCGGGGTTAGAGGGTCCCGGGTCCAGAACGTGGTCCAGGAATTAAAAGGCGAAAAGATTGATATCATCCGCTGGAATCCGGATCCGGTTCGCTACGTCTGCAACGCTATCTCACCGGCGGAGATCAATAAGATTATTCTTGACGAAGACCGGCACGCGATGGAGATTGTCGTACTTGATGAACAGCTCTCTCTGGCAATCGGCCGCCGGGGTCTCAATGTCCGGCTGGCGGCAAAGCTTACCGGCTGGAAACTTGATGTCAAGTCGGCCTCCAGGGTGGCGGAAGATTTTGATAGACTCTTCTCTCCCTTTGTCGATATTGAAGGTTTCAATAATACCGCCATGGAGCTTCTGTATGATAACGGCTTTCGCAAGCTGGAGGATATCGCCGGAAGTACGGCGGCTGAACTCGGCGATATTATCGGTACCGAAGGGGTTGACCCCGAGCTGCTGATCGAGCGGGCGGTAGAGGTGTTTCACGCCCGCAAGGAGGCGGAGGAAAATCCGGAAGCCGAGGTTGTTGCAACTGAGGAGTCCGAGGCTGAAGCTGAAACTGATGACAGCGCCGTTGATGCTGAATTAGAAGCCGAAGCGGAGAGTGCGGCTGCTGACGAAACGGAAGCGAATGATGAGTCGCCGGCGGCTGAGACGGAGACGTCCGGAGAAACTTCGGCTGATGCTGAGGCCCTGCCGGATGCCGCAACGGATGTTGAAAAATAAGTCTGGCAAAGTGCCGCTCAGAACCTGTCTGGTCTGTCGCCGGAAGGTTGAAAAAGAGAGTCTTTGCCGTCTGGTTTGCAGTGGTAATGTGTTGGTTTATGATTTTCGATTCCGGTCTCCGGGCCGGGGTTACTATATTTGTCGAAATGCTGAATGCTTGCATCGTTTTCTCCGCGGTAGAGGTCGGTTTGGCCGTCTGCCGCTCGGGGTTGAAGCCCTGGACCGGGAGAGTCGCGAACGTTTGCAGATTGAGTGTGAAAAATAACAGATTGACGTTAGGGGGTACGCAACCTTGATTCTGCGGGAAAAAAAGAAAACTAAAGTTTATGAGCTGTCTCGGGCTTTGAAGTTGAAAGAGACTGAACTTGTTTCGATACTTGAGAGTTTGGATATCGAAGTCAGTACTAAATTCAGTCCTTTAAGTGATGAGGATGTGGCCCGGGTTAAAGAGTGGTGTGCTCAGAATCAGGGCCCTGATCTGGTCGAAAAGCGGGTTGGTTCCACCGTCCGTCGGCGGCGGCGCAAGGTGGTTAAACCGGTAGATCCGGTTGAAGCCGTGCCGACCGCAGAAGAAACGGCTCCGGTAGAGGAGAAGCCGACGGCAGCCGAAGAAGCTGATGCGACAGTTCCTGAGGAGTCGGTCGTTCCGGAGGCGGAAGTGGCTGAGGCCGGGGATGTGGCGGAGGTATCGGAGAGTGGTGCCGTTTCGATGAGCGAAGTTGAAACTGTGATCACTGAGGAGAGTGCCTCTGAGTCTGAACCTCAGGTTGAAATTGAAGCGGTTAATGTCGAACCCGAGGGTGAGGCGGCGCCCGTGGAAAGAGCTGCGGTTAGCGCTGAAGCGGATGCCGCAATTGAGGCCGGAGCGGAAACGGCCGCGTCTGAAACCGTTGCTTCTGAAGCGGTTACGGCGGAAGCCGGAAGCGAAAAGAAAAGTTCTGCGGCTACCGGTAAAAAGAAGAAGGCCGCCAAGGAAGAGCGTGGTGCCCGGGTTATCGGTCGGGTGGCCTTGAGTGATATCGGCACTCGTCCCGCCGGGCGTCCGCCCCGGAGCAAGGCCAAGAAAAAAGGAGCGGAAGCACTGCCCGATGAAAACCGGGGTACGGCTGCAGTTCCGGCGGCTCCGCTGCCTGATGACAATGCCAAAAAGGGACGCAAATCTCGTAAAAAGGATGGTGCCCACGATGCCGACAAAGGCAACGATGTCGGGAAACGTTCCCGTAAGGGATCCCGGCGTTCGGTTATCAAGGATTTTAATTTTTCCGATGGCCGCGGCCGGGGTCGTAAAGGCAAGGGCGGCAAGAAAAAAGGTGGTCAGAAAACCGAGATCACGATGCCGAAGATGATCAAGCGGGTGGTTAAGATTACGGATGCGATTACGGTTGGTGAACTGGCCAAAAAGATGGGGGTTAAATCCGGCGAAGTGATTGCCAAACTGATGGGCATGGGTTCTATGGTGACCATCAACCAGATGATCGATTATGATACTGCCGCTCTGGTAGCTGAAGAGTATGGACATACGGTTGAGAACGTCGCCTTTGATGAAGAACTGGTCCTTAAACGGGTTGAAGACAACCCTGAGGATCTGGTTAAACGGCCGCCGGTGGTAACCATTATGGGTCATGTCGACCATGGTAAAACTTCTCTTTTAGACGCGATTCGTGAAGCCCAGGTTGCCGAAGGTGAGGCCGGCGGTATTACCCAGCATATCGGGGCCTATATGGTCTCTCTCGATAAAGGGGATATCTCCTTTGTCGATACCCCGGGGCATGAGGCTTTCACCTCAATGCGTTCGCGCGGTGCCGGTGTGACTGATATTGTCATTCTGGTGGTCGCGGCCGACGATGGTGTAATGCCGACGACGATTGAGTCTATCAACCACGCTAAAGCGGCGGAAGTTCCGATTATCGTTGCCATCAATAAAATCGATAAGGACAACGCCCGTCCCGATGAAGTCCGCCGCCAGTTGAGTGAACACGGTCTGCTTTCGGAAGACTGGGGCGGCGATACTATCTTTGTCGAGGTCTCCGCCAAGCTCCAGCAGAATCTTGATACCCTGCTGGAGATGATCCTGCTGCAGGCTGAGATGATGGAGATTACCGCCAATCCCGATAAAGCGGCAAGCGGGGTGGTGCTTGAATCACGTCTTGACCGCGGTAAAGGGCCGGTGGTGACGGTACTGGTACAGGAAGGCACGGTTAAAGCCGGAGACTTTGTGGTTGCCGGTCTCTACAGCGGCCGGGTTCGGGCTCTGCTGGATGATAAGGGTAAACCGGTTGACAGTGCCGGTCCCTCGACTCCGGTCGAGATTCTGGGCCTCAGTGGCGTGCCTTCGGCCGGAGATGATTTTAATGTTGTCCAGTCTGAGAAACAGGCCAAGGAGCTGACCTCCAACCGGCAGCATAAAGCCCGGGAAAAGGATATTTCAAAAACCAGTAAGATATCCCTTGAAGACCTCTTTGAACAGATGGAAGAGGGTACGGTTGAGCAACTCAATATCATTGTCAAAGGTGATGTGCAGGGTTCGGTCGAAGCGGTTAGTGAGTCATTGAAAAAACAGGCTACATCCAAGGTTAAGGTTGACATCGTTCATGCTGCGGTCGGCGGGGTGAAGGAGGCTGATGTTATGCTGGCCGCCGCTTCGCAGGCGATCATCGTCGCTTTTAATGTCCGCCCCGATCTGAAGGCTCAGCACCTGGCGGAGCAGGAGCATGTCGATATCCGTCTCTATTCGGTTATCTATGATCTCCTGGATGACTTGAAGAAAGCGATGGAGGGGCTTTTGGCTCCCGATGTTCGTGAGGTTTATCTCGGCCGGGCGGAAGTGCGTGAGGCCTTTAATGTCTCCAAAGTGGGTACGATTGCCGGCTGCCGGGTGATCGACGGCAAGGTTAAACGTAACGCTAATATCCGCCTTTTGCGTGATGATGTCGTGATCGTCGAAGGCAAGATTTCCTCGTTAAAACGCTTCAAGGATGATGCCAAGGAAGTGGCTTCCGGTTTTGAATGCGGTATCGGGATTGAGAATTATAATGATATTAAAGCTGGTGATGTCATCGAAGCTTTTGCTATGGAAGAGGTTGCAGCTACACTGTAGGGTGTCTCGAAAAATGCAGTATTTAGAGGTGCCTCGCAGGGTTTTGCAGGACTAATTATGAAGGAACGCAGTCAGCGCTGTCAGCGGATCGGAGATCAGCTTCGCGGTGAGATCTCAAATATGCTGCTTCGGGATATCAAGGATCCCCGGATCGGTTTTGTTACGGTGATGGATGTTGAAGTAGCGCCCGATTTGAGTCACGCAACGGTCTTTTTTACCGTTTACGGCAGCGAAGAAGAGCGTTCGGATACGCTGTCCGGATTGAACAGCACGGCCGGTTTCATGCGCCGTGAGATGGGGAGGCGTCTGCACCTAAAGAGAATTCCGGAGCTCCATTTCCGTTATGACAATACCAGTTTGAAAGGTGAGCATCTAGAGGGGATTTTCAGTCAGATCAGGCAGGAAGAGGAAAACTGAATGGCTCTGCTTGACCCCGGGTTAAAGGATGAAGCCGTAAAGGCTCTGACTAAGTCGGATTCCGTCGTCATCGCCAGCCATATCGATCCGGATGGTGATGCTCTGGGGTCATCGCTGGCGCTGGCTCTGCTGCTTCGGCAAATGGGAAAAGAGGTTTTCGTTTACAATCGCGATTTAGTGCCTTACAGCTATAAATTTCTGCCCGGGGCCGAGTTGGTAACCGACATCCTGCCGAAAAACTGTGATCTTCTCTGTCTGCTCGACTGCAGTGAAATGGCCCGTGCCGGTGAGTGCTTATCTGCCTGGAAAGGCTACCGGCAGTCACTCTGTATTGATCATCATCTTACCGCTGAAGTCAACGCGGATATCAATCTTATCTATTCTCAAGCTTGTGCCACCGGGGAGCTGGTTTATGAACTGGCGGTGGTTTTGAAACCCGATTTCGGTATTGAAATAGCCGTTAATCTTTATACCGCGATATTGACCGATACCGGCTCCTTCCGTTATTCGAATTCAACTCCGAGCTCTTTTGCGATTGCCGGTGATCTGGTGGCTCGCGGGGTCGAACCCTGGGAGATTACGCAGCAGGTTTATGAGAGCCAGCCGCTGGAGCGGATCAAGCTGATCGGTCGGGTCTTAAAAACTTTGCAGATATCGGATTCCCGGTTGGCGGCAGCGGTCTGGGTGACGGAAGAGATGTTTGCTGAAACCGGCACTAACAGTGAATACACTGACGGTCTGGTTAACTATCCCCGCTCGATTGCCGGGGTTGAGGTGGCCTTTATGGCCCGTGAAATAGGTCCCGATGAGTACAAATTCAGTTTCCGCTCCCGGGGCCGGGTCAACGTGGCCGAACTGGTTGTCGGTTTCGGTGGCGGCGGCCACCATAATGCCGCCGGGTGTCGGCTTAAAGGCCCGCTTCTCGAATTGATTGAGCGGTTTTTTTCGTTGGTCGATGAGCAGTGCGGAAGAATTGAGCCCAATGCCTGAAGCCGGTTTTTTGATTATTGATAAGCCCGAAGGCTTGACTTCGCAACGGGTTGTCGGCAAGATCAAGCATCTGCTGGGCTGTCGTAAGGTTGGTCATACCGGGACTCTTGATCCCCTGGCGACCGGGGTCCTGCCGATTGCTCTGAATCAGGCGACCCGGCTGATTCAATACCTGGATGAAGATATTAAAATCTATAGCGGAGAGATTGAACTCGGAGTTGAAAGTGATACCCTCGATCGTGATGGTGAGGTGATTGCCCGCCATGCCGGGCCGCTCGATTTTAATATCGCGGCCATAACTGCGGTTTTGGCCCGTTATCAGGGAGAGATTACCCAGACGGCACCGGTCTATTCGGCGATTAAGAGTAAAGGCCGGCCGCTCTATGCCTATGCCCGGGCCGGGATAGATGTGAAACCGCCGGAACGCCAGATTCGGATTGACAGTCTTAAACTTTTATCCTACGAGGCCCCGCTGCTGGGTTTCCGGGTGGTCTGTTCCAAAGGGACCTATGTCCGTTCCCTGGCCGCCGATATCGGCCGTGATTTGGGCTGCGGCGGCCGCATCTGGTCGCTGCGGCGTGAGGCGAGCGGCGGCTTCGATCTGGATCGGGCTATAACCCTTGAGACTTTGACGAAGCTGATAGATGCGGGTGAAAATCCGCCGTTAATATCACCTCTGAAAGTTCTTGGTCATCTGCCAAAGCTGCGGCTTGCCGATGCCGGCTTGAAAAAGCGGGTAGCGCACGGCATGGCTCTGGGCCGGGCCGAGTGGCCCGATTCCTGGTCTGAGACCCTGGCCGTAATTATGCCTGAGACGGAAATTATGCTGGTGGATGAGTCCGAAAAACTTCTGGCTCTGGCAAGGCTGTCAGGCCGTGCCGGCGATTACAGTTTGCGGATGAGCCGGGTGATGCAGACGGCTTTATCCGGTTGAAACAATTGCTTTACACGGGCTTAGTTTTATGGTAATATGGTCGTCCTTGATTTCCGATTATGAGATCGGCTGTCGGGAAAACTTGAAAATTATTAATATTTATATAAATCTACAAGATTGAAAAAACTGGAAAAGGAGAAAAGTTCCAATGGCGTTCGCAAGTGGTCAAAAAAATGATATTATAGAAAAGTACAGACTTCACGATAGTGATACCGGCTCACCGGAGGTTCAGATTGCTCTTTTAAGTGAGAGAATTACCTATCTGACCGATCATTTCAAAGAGCATAAACACGATTTCCATTCACGTCGTGGTCTGTTGAAACTGGTCGGGCAGAGACGTCGTCTGCTTGACTATCTGAAAAAGAAAGAGTTCAAACGTTACAAAGATGTGATCAGCAGTCTGGGCTTACGTCGTTAGGATTGGCGTAGTTGAGCTCTGTTGTTTCGATGTCGGTTGAAACGAAAATTGTTTGTTGAGTGATTCGAAAACTGCTTTCAGAACACAGGCTGAAGGCAGTTTTCTTTTTTTGTTCCTGTGTTATTTTTAGATCCGTTTAGTAGAGTTGTAATGAAAATCCATACACTATGGTATGGCGGCGGCAGGGTTCAATTGTGAGACCTTGCCGGTTGCTGTTTGCAGTTTGACGCGGAAAATGAGAAGTGGAGAAGAGATGAAAAAGTATTGTAAAGTAGAAGTAGCGGGATGTGAAGTAAGTTTTGAAAGTGGTAAAATTGCCAAGCAGGCAAATGGCGCGGTGATGGTTCGCAAAGGCGACACCATGGTTTTAGTAACCGCCGTTGCCGCCCGTAAAGGCCGGGAGGGGATCGATTTCTTTCCTCTGACGGTCGATTATCAGGAAAAAACTTATGCCGCCGGGAAAATTCCCGGAGGCTTTTTCAAGCGTGAAGGACGTTTAAGTGATCGTGAGACCTTAACCTCCCGACTTATTGACCGGCCGTTACGTCCGATGTTTCCAAAAGGTTTCACCTGTGAGACCCAGATTATCGCGACGGTTATGTCGACCGACAATGTTAACGATCCGGCCATTTTAGCCCTGAGCGGAGCTTCCGCCGCCCTGATGATTTCCGATATTCCTTTCGGGGGTCCGGTTGCCGGAGTTCGGGTGGTGCGTTTCGAAGGTGAGTTGATTGCCAACCCGACTTTCGCTCAGATCGATGAGAGTGACCTTGATGTAACCATGGCCTGCAGTCGTGATGCCGTAGTTATGGTTGAGGGCGGAGCCCAGGAAATTGATGAGCAGGTTATGCTTGAAGCTTTGGAACTTGGTCTTAAAGCGGCCCAGCCGTTTATTGATGCTCAGTTGGAGATGGTCAGCCAGGTAGGTATCGAGAAACGTGAGGTGGTCACGCCGGTTTTGAATGAAAATCTGGTGGCACTGGTAAATGAGCGGTTTGCCGATCGTTTTGAAGAGGGGATCAAGGTTGCCGACAAACTCGAGCGTCAGGATTATTTCAGTACCTTAAAAGATGAAATCCGCGCACGTTTGGCCGATATGGAGATTCCGGACGATGATCTCGGTGAGGTTTTTGAGGATCTATTAGGCAGTGCCATCCGCCGCCAGATAAGTACGGAAGGTGTCCGCATAGGCGGCCGTAAGGTTGATGAAATCCGTGATATCGCAACTGAAGTTTCGCTTTTGCCGCGGGCTCACGGCTCTGCGCTTTTTACCCGGGGTGAAACTCAGGCGATTGTCACCGCTACCCTGGGGACCTCGGTTGATGAACAGCGGATCGATTCGCTGCGCGGCAACACCTTTAACAGCTTTATGCTACACTATAATTTCCCGCCCTACAGCGTTGGTGAAGCCCGTTTCTTACGCGGCCCCGGCCGCCGGGAGATCGGGCACGGGACTCTGGCCCGTCGGGCCCTGAAAGCAGTTCTGCCGAGCGCGGAGCAGTTTCCCTATACCATTCGGATTGTTTCTGATATCACCGAATCCAACGGTTCCTCGTCGATGGCTTCTGTCTGCGGCGGTACGCTGGCCCTGATGGATGCCGGGGTGCCGATCAAGGCGCCGGTTGCCGGGATTGCCATGGGTCTGGTTCAGGAAGGTGATCAGTTTATTGTTTTGAGCGATATCTTGGGTGATGAAGATCACGTCGGCGATATGGACTTTAAGGTAACCGGTACCAAAGACGGGATTACCGCGATTCAGATGGATATCAAGATCACCGGCATCAGCCGTGAGATTATGGCCAAAGCTCTGGCTCAGGCCAAAGCCGGCCGTCTCCATATTCTGGGCAAGATGGAAGAGTCTCTGACGGCGCCGCGGCCGGAACTTTCCGATTATGCACCGCGGATTATGACGATTCGGATTGATCCTGACAAGATCCGCGACGTAATCGGGCCTGGTGGTAAGAATATCCGGGCGATTACGGAAAAATCGGGCGCCAAGATCGATATTGATGACAGCGGTGAAATTAAAATCGCCTCAGTCGATGGTCAGGCTTCCGAAATTGCTATCGCTCTGATTCGGGATCTGACCCAGGAAGCCGAGGTCGGTAAGGTCTATCTCGGTACAGTCCAGCGGATTATGGATTTCGGCGCTTTTGTCCAGATCTTTCCCGGAACCGATGGTCTGCTCCATGTTTCCCAGATTGCTGAGGAGCGGGTGCGGGACGTTCGTGACTATCTGAAAGAGGGAGATGAGGTTATGGTCAAGGTAATCGAGGTCGATCGTCAGGGCAAAATCCGTCTCTCCCGCAAAGAGATCCTGCGCGACGAAAAGAAATAAGCATTGATGCGGATATTTTATCCTGCATTTTGTTATGAAACTTAAAGAGCGGCAGCCGGTTACGGCTGCCGCTCTTTTTCGTTGTCTTATCCTGATGGTTACGTTATGCGCAAGGGTCAGAGTCAGGGAGACTCAAGAAAACAGTAAGGGTCTCTATCCTCGAAAATGTCCAGCCCAAAGCCGTAGGTTACTGCCGGACAGCCCCCGCAAACCGGTCTGATCTTACACTCTTGACAGGCCTTGCTTCCCTGACGATAACGTTCGGCCAACTCGGAATTATAAATCTCAGCAAAATTGGTGGAGAAGATATTACCGAGCAGTGAAGGCAGTTTACGGCAGGCATGGACCTCGCCATCCGCTAGGAGAGCCATAAAATTAAAGGCGGCACCACAACCGTAACCGGCACATCCACCGAACCATGGCTGCTTACGTTCCTGCTTTATAAGGTTGAAAAAATTATCTTTCAGAGCAATGAATGAACTGTTTTCAGCTGCGGCCAGATAGCGTTCGAGAAAATCACGGTACTTTTCCGGTTCAACTGAATAGAGGTTCGTTCCTTCACCCACCATCGCCAGGCGGTTGAAAGTAAAAAGATCGACGTGTCCCCGTAAAACTTCGGTCAGAGGCAGAACCTGATCCAGGTTGGCCCGGGTCAGTGTCAGCATTACCATCGAAAAAATATCTTTTTCCCGCAATAGATCGAGAAACTTCAAGGATCTCTGGAAATGCCCGGAACCCCGTATGTAATCGTTATGCGTGCTCAAACCTTCCAGGCTGATCTGAAAAAAAACCGGAGGTCTAATCGCATTCAACTCGTCCAGTATCTTACTTTCAGCAGGATTGCCGAGAATGGCGACCTGTAGACCCCGCTCGACTGCGGCCCGGTAAAGTGCCATAAAATCTGGGTAAAGCAGTGGGTTCCCACCGGAGAAGGTGACCTGTCCTTTCACAAAATGAGCCCGGCAAAAGTTCTTGAGATCATCCAGGATGCGCAAACCTTCACTCAATTGCAGGGGATTTCGCTCACTGCGGTCATAACAGTGACGGCAGTGCAGGTCACATTTTTGGGTGACGTGCCATTGCAGAGTAAAAAAATCGGAGTTTATAAATTTTTTGTCACTATCTTCGCCGCGAGAAAAAATATGGGCCGGTGAGCGTCTTATTTTCGACTGAGGTTGCAGTAGGATGCCATTGTCAACACCGTCATTTAAGACCTGTTCAGACAGTGCGGGGGTTATTTGGCCGTCTTTCACAAGTGTCTCTGATTCTTCTCCATCAGTAACTATTTTCAGTGCCAGAAGATCACTTTTAGTGGCTTTCCTGATAATCAGTTTACGCTCCTGCGGATGGCGATAAATCAGGATAAACTCATCCTTGTCGGCGGCTTTAAGTTCTTCGACTGAGCTTTCTCTTCTAATGACATTCAGCAACCCGCTCCAGGTCGATCTGGTCAGATGCAGGTGCGGGTTGACTGTAATTTCGCTAAGTTCTGCGGTTGGCGCACCGGTATCATGGCGCATTTGAAAAAGTACATATTCCAATCGTGCGAGATCACTGAAAGCCGGAGACAGATTTAATTTTTCCACTTTTTCAGTAATTTTTCGCAAGCCGGCATCAGGAGAGTGGGTCATCTCGAGACAGGCGGTAAAATCAGCTTGTAATGATCGCGGTAACTGAGAATAGAAAACTGGAAAAATTTCTTTAAATTCGGGCAAAATCTTCTCCTCTTATGACCAACGTGTGCTTAAACCCTGGAGAACAGTTCAAAAAACAGAAAGGGACAGAAGATAACCTCTGCCCCTTTCTTAAAGTTTGCATTACTTTTCAGTGTGAACCACACTGTTATTTACTGCCGCCTCAACCGCTGTGGCCGGAGCCGGAATTTTGATTTTGTTCCTGGTTGTTCTGGTTAGTTTGGTTACTTTGGTCTTTATCTTCAGTATTGTCTGTATCTTCGTTATTCTGCTGCTGTTCCTGGGAGGTTGCGGAGTCATCTTTCTCTTCACTGACAGTTGAACTGTCTTTTTGAGTGCTCACGGCACTCTGCTTGTGGCCTCAGCCGCTATTGCCTCAACCGCTGCCGCCGATGGCAACTCCTCCGGTCAGGGGGATGCCGGCAAGTAATCCGGCAATCCCGACCCCTGTCAACAATTTTTTCAGTTCTTTTTTATCCATTGTCACCTCCATGCGGGTTTGAGTTGACAATCGTACATGCGATCATTCCTTTCGCCAACCCGGTTCAGAACAAGATTATCAAAAAAACTATACTCTATTTCTTTGGTATAGTACTTATCTGCCGATGTCCAGTCTTTTTTTAAGTGTCAGGGCTTTTGGGTAAATGGCGGCAAGTATCGTTTACCAGGTTTCAATTGAATCCTATATCCTGCCGGAGATTGTTCTGTCAATTGAAAGTTTCAGTATAAACTCGTAAGAAAGGTTGGATAAAGAGAGTTGATTTTATATTCTATCTCTTTACAAATAATGACTTCATAGCTATATTACTACGCGGATTATATCTGTCTTTTTCTTGGGTAGATGCAAAAAGTGGCAGTATTTTCAGGTTTTTTACAAAAATACCATTCTGGAGTGTTTATATATGGCTGGGAAAGATTTTTATAAAATTTTAGGGGTGGACAAAAAGGCTTCGGCGGCCGAGATCAAAAAGGCTTTTCGCCGACAGGCTCGGCAGTATCATCCGGATGTACGTCCCGATGACAAGGCGGCGGAACAGAAGTTTAAAGAGATAAATGAAGCCTATGAAGTATTAAGTGATGAGAAGAAGCGTAAGGAGTATGACACCTTCGGCTCCGATTTTCAGCAGCGGGCCGGCGGAGCCGGTTTCTCCGGGGCGCGCAGCGGTGGTTTTGATTTCAGTGATCTTTTCGGCGGCGGCGGGAGGACTACTTTTTCCTCTTCCGGTAATCCCTTTGGCGGTCAGCAAGGGGGCGATCCTTCCGATATCTTTGCAAATCTTTTTGGTGGTGGCGGCGGCGGAGGTTGTCAGGGACGGCCGCCCCGTCCGAGCCGGGGCGGCAATGCCGAGCATCAGGTTGAGATAGATTTTGCCGAAGCGGTGCGCGGAACGGAGCTTAAACTCCGGATTGATAACCAGCAGGTCAATGTCAAGATACCGCCGGGTACGGTTGATGGGGCTCGACTGCGGCTAAAGGGAAAGGGTCATCCCGGGATCAACAACGGCCCGGCCGGGGATCTGGTGTTAACCATTAAGGTCCGGCCCGACCGGATCTTCAAGCTTGAGGGACGGGATCTTATTTGTCAGGTCGAGGTGCCTCTGACAACTGCTCTTCTAGGTGGCAAAATAGAGGTGCCGACATTCTCCGGTAAAGCCATGCTGAAGGTCAAAGAGGGAGCGCAGAACGGTCAGAAAATGCGCCTTAGAGGTAAGGGTGTCGCCGCCTCTAAAGGTATGTCGGCCGGTGACCAGATTGTCGAGTTGAAGATAAATATACCTAAATCTCTTACCCCCAAGGCAAAGACTCTGGTCAAGGAACTTGAGAAAGAGCTCTTGTAGACGAAATTTTTTGCGGAGAAACTATTTAAAGATCGTACTGTCCGGCAGATAAGCGGAAGAAAATGACCCGATTCACCTGCCGGACAGTATTAACTTGAGGCAATGCTTTTCGGTGTATAGATGCAGTAAAGGCCGCGGTTGATGGCGGATTTCGGACGTGAGCTGATATATCGGCCCTCGCTTCTGTTTCTGGCGCTAATTATCTGGTCGATTCTGGCTCCGGTTTGTTGCGGTTTTCAGCTTATCGCAACCTTTTTGTCGGCGGTTCTGCTGATATCCTTATACCACGTTGTTTTGCGTTGTTATAAAATCAAGCCTGACGTTTATCGTTTTTTGCTGTTTGCTCTGCTCTCTCTGGCTGCAGTTTGGTTCGGGGGGAGGCGCATAACGGTCCGGCAGGCCGCTTTCCTGCAAGCTGAAACCCAACTGAGTACGGGTTGGAGTGAGGCCGGGATCATTAAGGGCCGGGTTACTGCTTTTCCTTACGGCTTACCCGAGGGTTGGCAGCTGCGTCTGCAGCCTCTTTCGGAAGAGTTATCCGGATCCGGGGAGATCCTTTTACAGTTGCCGGCTACGGTTTATGACGACAGCCAACTGCCGCTTATTGGCGATATTGTCTCAGTCAAGGCGAAGCTTAAGCTGTTGACCCCGGCCCGGCATCCGTTTCTGCGCGGCCGTTTGCGGGATCAGGTACTCTCCGGCCTTATCGCCCGGGCTCAGGTTGATAAGTTTGCCGATATCAAAATTATTACACCGGCGACCGGTTTCTTGGCCGGGGTAGAAAAAATCCGGCGCTCAATCTACCGTTCTCTGGCTGAGAATACAGAAAATCCCAACAGTGCGGCAATCCTCCAGGCGGTTCTGATCGGCACCCGCGACCAACTTAAATTCAGGGTCAAACAGCTTTTTTTAGATTTCGGGATTTTTCACCTTTTTGCCATCTCCGGTCTGCATTTGAGTGTCGTAGTGGCACTGCTCTTTTTCTTTTGCAAAGCTATTATTCCCGATTTTATCAGGCGGCGGCTGATTCGGGGGACGACTCCGCCGGCCGCCGGGCTAACCATCCTTTTGCTGCCGTTCTATATCCTTTTGTCAGGTCTGTATCTGCCGGTTGTAAGGGCGGGGATTATGGCTCTCTTTTTTCTGCTGACCCTGCTTGGCGGCAGACTTCGTGACCCCTTTTCAACCCTGTTTCTGGCGGCCATTGTCATCCTTATCATCTGGCCGGAAGCACTTTTCGCCCTCTCATTTCAACTCTCATTTACCGCAGTCGCGACTATTTTGTGGATTGTGCCCCGTTCAGTAGAGTGGTGGCGTGACTGGCTCCTGCCGCTGGTTGCGCCGCGTCCCGCCTGGTTTAAGGTGAGTTTACGTTATATCTTTTATCTGGCGGCAAGCTCTCTGGCAATAAGCCTGACCACGGCTCCGTTACTGATAAACCGGGTTCATTTTGTTTCGCTCTATTCACTTTTTGCCAATATCCTGTTGATCCCGCTTTTTTCTCTGTTGATTATTCCCCTGGGTATGGCGGCCCTGCTGCTGGTAAAATCTCCTCAGCTGATGAGACTTTTGCTCAAACCGCTGAGTCTGCTTCTCGATGGTTTGATCAATGTTGGTATGTGGCTGCGGCACCGGCTGCCGGCGGGACGTTTGTACTGTTCCGGTTTGACTACTTTTGAACTTATTGTTATTGCGCTGATAATCCTGACCGCTGCCCGACTGCTGACCCCGACCGGCAGAAAGAGGGTGAGTGCAGTTCTGCTGCTGTTTCTTCTAGTCATTCTCGGTGCGGATCAGATCTGGTGGCAGTCTCAACGGGAGGAGAAAAAGCTTGCGGTTGCGGCTTTTGTCGGGAGCAGGCCCCAGGCCCTGCTGGTCGAACTTCCCGGCGGCGAGGCTATACTCTTTAACGGTGGTTCGTGGTGCGGTTCCAGCGGCAGCCGCGAGAGTCTGGCTTCGACTTCATTTTTTTCTTTTGCTGAAAACGTGATTGCGCCCTACTGCTGGCGCCGTAAGATCAGCCGCATTGATACCCTGGTGTTGACTGAGCCGCAAAAGGGATTGGTCGGCGGTCTTATTTTTCTGGTTGAGCACTTTAAGGTCAGGCAGATCTTTTATCACGGTATCTGGAGCGGTTATCCCCCGTTTAAGAACTTCTGCCGCCTCAGTCAGGACCATTTTGCGGTCAGGTGGTACAAACTTTCATCTATGTCTGATTCCCTTTTCCTGAACGGGGTCAGGATTCAGGCGGTGGGTCCGCCCGCCAACGATTTTCGTATGGCTGATTCGAACACGGCATCGCTGCTGGCAATGGCACCCTCTTTTTTACTCAATTATGGAAATTTTTCAGCTCTGATTCTGGGCGGCGGTCAGCTCGATACGGCCTTGTTGCCGGATCAGGTTAATTTGTTGGTTCAACTGCGCAGCTCTTCCTCATCACCCCTTTCGTTTCCGCCGGCAATCAGGTCGGGGGGCTGGAAACTGGTGCCGGAGGGAGGGGCGAGTTGTGAACCCGGTACCAGCGTATGGTCGGTCAGGAGAGACGGTTTTCTTTTTCTGGAAGCTGATGTTTCTGGTAAAATAAACCGTAAACTGCCGTCATCCCTAATTTCCGGTTGTCAAGAATGGCCTGATAAGTTATGATGATCAGTTTAAGCATTGTAACTCTGGATATCCGGTAATCTATTAAAGTGCCGCCGGCACTGAAAAAATGACAGTTATGAAAAAAAATCAGATAAAAACAGTAAAAGGTTTCAATGAAATTCTGCCGCCGGAGAGTTTTCGCTGGCGCCGGGTTGAGGATCAGTTTCGTAACCTGTTGGAGGGTTACGGCTTTGCCGAGTTACGTCTGGCACTGTTGGAACCGACGGAGCTTTTCACCCGGAGTATCGGTGGTGAAACCGATATTGTTGAAAAGGAGATGTATACTTTTCTCGATCGCTCCGAGCGTTCACTGACCCTGCGGCCCGAGGGAACGGCCTCGGTCGTCCGGGCCTTTAACCAATATTCTCTCGGCAAAATCAGCGAAATCAACAAGCTGTATTACGTTGGTCCGATGTTTCGTTATGAACGGCCGCAGAAGGGGCGTTATCGTCAGTTTTATCAGCTGGGGGCTGAGGTGTTCGGCGAGGCGAGTTTCTATCAGGATGCAGAAACTCTGGTGATGTTGGCCCAGTTTTTCCGGATTCTGGAGATTGACGGAGTCGTACTGGAGATCAACAGTCTGGGTTGTGAAGCCTGTCGTCCCTCTTTCCGGGAGCAGCTTAAAAGTTTTCTTATCGAACGGGAAGCCTCGCTCTGTGCCGACTGCCGGCGCCGGCTTCGGGAAAATCCGCTCCGGGCTTTAGATTGCAAGAATCCCACCTGTCGGGAGGCGGTGGTTGCGGCCCCGCAGATTAACGAATCCCTGTGTGCTGACTGTCAGGAGCATTTTTCCAGTCTCTGCGGTCTGCTGGATGATGTCGGACTCGATTACCAGATAAATTCCAGACTGGTGCGCGGGCTGGATTACTACACCCGGACCACGTTTGAATTTCTGGCCGGAGAGCTTGGGGTCCAGAACGCGGTCGCCGCCGGCGGTCGTTATGATCGTCTGGTTGAGGAACTCGGCGGCAAGGCGACTCCGGCCTTCGGTTTTGCCATCGGTTTTGAGCGTCTGATGATGCTGGCCGGTGATAAACTTCCCTTGTCCTCACCCGTTATTGCCTTAATCCCGCTGGCGGAAGAGGCCTTACGTCTGCTTTTTCCGCTCTATGTACAATTGAACCGGCAGGCTAAGGTCGCGACCCTGGGCTTTCAGCATAAAAGTCTCAAAAGTCAGCTCAAAAAGGCCGACCGGGATGGGGTTGGCTACGCTCTGATTGTCGGGCCCGATGAGATGGCAAAAGGAGCGGCGATCTGCCGGAATATGCAGACTAAAGAGCAGACGGAGATTGGCTTCGACAGCCTCGAAGAGGCTCTGAAAAAACTTTATCATCAGTGAAAAATTGAAATATGAAGTCCCAACCCCTGCCGGTACCGGCAAGGACAGATAAATTGTTACGGTACCGTCAAGTTCTTTAAGCTGAATTTTTTGGTTTTGGAATCGTGGCTCTCTATTTCCCCGGACAACTGCGTTCGACCCGTTATGAAACGCTCTATAACCGTCTGACGGTGGCGGAGCGTATGTTGCTGCTGCGCGAATTTGTCGGGGTTACCTACCGGCGCCGTTTTCTCTTTTTTAAGAGGCAGCCTTCAGCGGCAAAAAAATCCGCGGCCGACTCTTTCCGTAAGAATGTCGAAATCGCTGCGGCTCAGCAGTTCAAGCGGCTTACGATCTCGCACCGAATCTGGAACCGGCGTGAAATTCTCAAACCCTATCTCCAACTTATCTTCAGACACTATTTTTACGGCCTGCAGGCACAGGGTATCCGCCGCAGTCTAGAAAACTGCCGGCTGCCGGAGCATCCCGCCAACTGTTATTACGATTTTCTTCCCAATCTGGCGGCGATGATCTGGTTCAACCGGCAGCGGGAGGATTACAACGTAAAGCTTGATCGTCTTGTTGATGAAGCTATTTCTGATGATCAGCGCAGTCTCTATGTCTACGCCCTGCTTTGTGCTTCGCTCCTGAAAGAGCTGCCGCCTTTCTCGGTGATGGCGGAATATGCCGCCGATTGTTTTGCCCAATTCAGCCGTCCCGGCCGAACCCCGGCCGGGGTCGAACTGGAGTTCAGTAATCTGGGCCGTTTTGCGACCTTTGACCAACCTTTCAAGGGAGACTTAAGGGATCCCCTTTTTCATAATATGCACTATTATGAGGCCTTCTTTCTGGATGATATAAGCTGGCGTCTGGGAGGATATCTCGATTCACATATCCGCAATCGTTCACTCCTCTCTCTGCCGCGGCTCTGGGCTCATCCGGGCGGCTTTTTCGAGTACTCACTGGTGCGTATCGACTATCCGCGCACTTTCTCGATGCCGTTGTCGATGGATCTCGGTCTGATCGCCCTCTATATTGACGAAGTTATAAATTTTATTTCTGAAATCAGGCCCCACAGCCTCCATATAAATTTTGAGAAAATTGCTTTCGGTCTGATCAAACCTGAGCTTGATGATTATCTCTGCCTGCTCCTTTTGGGAGGTGACCTGGGTTATAACAAGGCCGGTAAGATGTGTGAATTGCGCCTGGCTAATAATGAATTGCGCGGGGTTATCCAGCGACGTACCCATCGTTCGGATCGGGGTGAGATCAAGAAGGAGGTGGTTGAGTTCTCATTCCTCCGGCTTAAAGCCAAGGCTGACCGGGATCACAGCTATTTCCCGATATTGATGGCCTGCAAAGGTTTTCAGTATGGATACAACATGGATTTAAGCTGCCGCGATCAGGTTCAGGGCATGCTTGCCTGGGCGCATAATCCGATCGCTCTGTCCGAGAGTTCAATCACCCGTTTCGTTGCGACTTTAGCTGCCGGTTGGGAACGGGAAGCCGGGCACAGCAAAGTCGTACGTGAAGAGAGCGCTCGCGAGATCATGGAGTTACTGCAACGGCAGAATACCAGACTGCGAAAGGGCTAGCCGGCGGTCAGCTGATAGATCAGGCGCAGGGCGATAAAGAGCAGGATAAAACCCAGTATGGTCTTGCGGGCTTTCAGCTGGATGATCTGATTTATGTGGACACCGATAAAAGATGATATAATGGCCCCTGAGGCTAAAAGCAGGGTATAGTCGGCGTGAATCAGACCGAGACGGGGCCAGGCCCAGCTGCCGTTCATGGCGAAGGAGAGGGCTCCGGCCGTGGTGGTAAAGATCATGATGGCGTTGGAGGTGGGGATGGTGGTGCGGTTGCCGGTGATGCCGCTTACCAGCATCAGTGAGGTGGTGATGCCGCCGCCGCCGATGCCGGTAAAGCCGGCAATCAGGCCGCCCAGAGAGCCGATCGCTAAAGCCGGGCCTTTACGGGTTGTTTTTTCAGCATCTTTTTTGGCGCTTACCGGTCCCAGCCGGAAGGTTTTCCAGGCCAGAGCCAGGAGTACCAGAATCAGGAGAACAACCAGAACCTTTTCCGGCAGATGCGGAGCGATGGCGCCGGCGACAGCAGCGCAGAGACCTGAGGCCAACGCGACCCAGACTACTATTTTCCAACGGACCAGATCCCGGCGGTGATAGCGCCAGGTATTCCAGGCCGAGATTAAAGCGATGGTCGAGAGACTGGTGGCCATCGCTTCAATCTGTGGCAGTCCGGCCAGAGCCGTCAGGGCCGGAACCATCAGAATCCCGCCCCCCATACCGACTACGGTTGAAAGCAGACCGACAGCCAGACCGACAATAAAAATCAGCATCAGTCTTCTTTCAGAATAATTCTGGCATCCACCACGTTCAAGCCCTGTTCGTAAACCAGAACCGGGTTGAAATCCATCTCATGGATCTCCGGGTAGGAGCCGATGATTTCCGAGATGGTCAACAGCAGGCGCTGAATGGCTTTGCGATCAAGCGGCGGCTTGCCGCGAAAACCATTCAGAAGTTTTACCGATTTGATTTCGTTGACCATATTCCGGGCCGAATAAGGAGTGATCGGCAGCACTCTGAAAACTACATCCTTCAAGACCTCAACCATGATTCCACCTATGCCGAACATGATTACCGGTCCGAACTGGTCATCAATCTTGGTGCCGATGATGATCTCCAGGCCTTCATTAGCCATGGGTGAGACCAGAATTCCTTTAATGTCGGCATCAGGATTGAAAGTTTTGGCGTTCTTGATTATGTCGGTGTAGGCCTGCCGAACCTCCTCCGGATCCTTAAGGTTCAAGCGCACTCCGCCGGCATCGCTTTTATGGAGAATGTCGGGTGAGACGATCTTCATAACCACCTTCTCTTCAAATCCGGCCGCCATCGCCACCGCCTGTTCCGGTGATTGAGCCAGACAGTCTACACAGACCATACCGCCATGCAGGCTTAAAAGTTCCTTGGCCTCATTCTCAAGCAGGGCGGTGCGGCCTTCAGTCCGGGCCGTGTGCATAATTTCCCGGCCCCGGGCTTTGGCTTTGGCTCCCATATCAAAAACAAATTTGGCTTTGGATTTATAGCCCCGCAGATAACCACCATATTCGGCCAGGACCCCGATCGATTTGCAGGCCAGTTCGAGTGAGTCAAAGACCGGGATGCCGTAGTAGCGTAGCAGGTCGAGTGAGTGCGGTTTGGCGAAACTGTAGAGGGAATGCATGATAATCGGTTTACCGGTCTCTTTAACCAGTTTGCCGAACTGGTGGGCGGTGTCTTCTTCAGCATAGGCCAGGCTCTCCGAAAAGCGAATGCTGTAGCCGCCGAAGAGACCAACCACCAGAACCCCGCCGATATTCGGATCGTGGAGCAGAATCCGGGCGCACTCAGCCAGTACCTGCGGGTTATCGTCGGCCCCGCCGGCGACGTCGATGGGGTTGGCGGTGGCCGCGGCTTCGGGAAGTATGGCTCGCAGTTTCTCCCGGGTTTTGCCGTTTATCTCCGGCATGTTGACATTAAGATCGGTCAGTTCATCGGCTCCGATAGTGGCATGGCCGCCGCCGTCGGCCAGAATCGCGACGTTGTTGTTCTTGATGGCCGGCAGACTGGCCAGGGTTTCAGCGCAGGGCAGCAGCTCGTCAGAATTCTCGACCACGATGATTCCGGCCCGCTTAAATGCGGTTCGGGCGACTTCGGACATCCCGGCCAGAGCACCGGTATGTGACCCGGCCGAGCGTTTTCCGGTCGAGGAGCGACCGCTTTTTAAGAGAACAATTGGTTTCTTGCGGGTCGTCTGATAGGCCTGCTGGAGGAATTTCCGGCCTTTTCGCATACCTTCAACATACATGAGGATAGCTTTGGTGTTGGGATCATTCTCAAAAAATTCCAGATATTCATGGAAGTTGATGTCGGCCTCGTTGCCGACACCGACATAGTATGAGAAACCGACCTTGCTTTTAACCTTGGCTTCGGTGATCATCGTCAACGCCATGTTGCCGCTTTGTGAAATCAGGGCGATACCGCCTTTCGGCGCATCCCTTAGACCGACCAGGTTGAGATTTTTGTGCATATTGATCATGCCCGAGGTATTGGGTCCGATCAGTCGGATATTGTAGCGGCGGGCGGTTTCAACCATATCGCTTTCGAGTTGTTTGCCTTCGGCTCCGAGTTCACCAAAACCTCCGGCAATAATCACGGCTCCGGCCACCCCTTTTTTGCCGCAGTCTTCTAGAACAGTAGGCAGGGTTCGGGCGGGGGTGGTGATCAGGGCCAAGTCGACCGGGTCTTCAATCGCCGATACAGTGGGATAGCACTTTATTCCAAGTACGCTTTCAAGCTTTGGGTTGACCCCGTAAATAGCACCTTCGTATTTTTCTTCCAGGAGAATTCTGATTGCCTGATAGCCCCGTTTGGTTACGGTTTTCGAGGCGCCGACAACGGCGATTGAATTGGCGTTTAAGATCTTGTCACTAAGCATTTTTATCTCCCGTAATATTTAGGCTTACGTTTTTCGGCAAAAGCGACAATTCCTTCCCGCCAGTCTTCGGTGGTCATACAGGCGAGGATAGCTTCCGCTTCAATCATCAGTGTGGTCTGCAGGTCAAGGCTTTCGGCCTGGTTAAGAATGGTTTTGGCAAATTTCATTGAAATCGGGGCTTTTTCGGCCATAGTCGCGGCCAGCTGCAAAGCCGCCGGCATGAGCTCGTCAATCGGGTATGATCCCAGAGCCAGGCCGATATCCACTGCGGCCCTGCCGTCTAAGACCCGGCCGGTAAAGACCAGCTCCTTGGCTCGCTGGCGGCCGATAAGTTTGCTTAAGTGGGAGGTGACGCCGCCGCCGACAAAGGTGCCGAGTCCGGTTTCCGGGAAGGCGATAGTGGCATCGTCCGCCATCAGCAGGAAATCACCGTTTAATGCCAGTTCGGTGCCGGCTCCACGGGCGGCACCGTTCACGGCAACAATAACCGGCTTTGGGAAAAAATAGAGTTGTCGGGTAGTCTCATGTGCCAAAAGAATATATTCGCGTTTCTGCCAGGGGGAACGTTCGCCTTTTTTATGCTCTTTGAGATCGGCACCGGCGCAGAAAGCCTGTTTGTCACCTTCAGGACGTTTGCGGACTGATCCGGTAAGGATCAAGGCCCGGACGTTGTCATCGGCCGTAGCCTCTTTGATGACCGACTGGACGTCAAGATAGAGCTGTTCGATAACCGCGTTCATCCGGTCGGGCCGGTGCAGACGGAGGATGCCGACCCCGTCCCGGCACTCATAAATCACAGTTTCATAAGTCATCTTGTTCCCCCGTATTAGATAGTATGTTTTAGTTGAAAAGTTATTGGGCATATTTTTTGGTCATCAGGCTGCAACTGCCGCTCAAGACAGGTCTTGCCGAGTACCTGAATTTGGTTTGGAATTTGGTTTGTGAGTGTCATATCTACTTGGGTGATGTCAAGATAATTATTAATAAAAAACATATTTTAAGCCAAGTCTTAAAACTTTAGCGACAATGACGGAAAAGGCTTGACTATGGATTCTCTATTGGTTAATATCCCGCTTTCTTTATGGGTCTGAAATATCGGGTTTGAAAATTTTGGGGATGGATTTTAAGATGTTTGAAACGGTTATATCTGAGAAACTTAAGCAGATTTTTTTAAGAGTTGCGTTCCTGTTTTTACTGCTGGTGATGGTCTCTTTTCTGCTGCCGGACAGAACGGTGCAGGCGGCGGAGCGGATGTCGGTAAAAGTTGGTACGGCTAATGTTCGCTCTGCTCCGAGTAAATCCGCTGAAGTTGCCTGGCAGGTGACTAAATATCACCCTTTTTTGATTATTAAAAAGAAGGGAGACTGGTATCAGGGCCGGGATTTTGAAGGAGACACCGGCTGGCTTTATAAAAAATTGCTCTCTAAAACCGAGACCGTCATTAGCCTGAAAGATAACTGTAATGTCAGATCCGGCCCCGGCAGCAGCAATAACATTCTCTTTATTGTTGACCGGGAGATACCTTTGAAGGTGCTCAAACGTAAAGGGCATTGGATTAAAATAGAGCACGAAGATGGAGCGCAGGGTTGGATTTACGCATCACTGGTCTGGTGATCTCAGGGGTCTGGTGATTTCAGGCGATTGGTTCATCGAAGTCTGTTAAAACGTGAAATCGGCAAGGGAGGCCGGATTCGTACGATTGTTAGAATGTTGAATCTTTAAATTGGAGAGCCGGGTTCCGGTGGCTGCGCCATTGATTGGCAGGCTGCCGGGTGAACCCGGCCTTTCTATTTTTAAAGCCGGATTTATTAGGGGTCAGGTTTATTTGAGAAAAAAAGAAATTTCATCATCATTCACCCGGAGATTGTTTTTGGTTGCCAAAGCGGACATCTTGATAGTAGAATAAAAGATTATGGTTGATTCCACTTGGTTAGCAAATGCAGCAGCCCTGCGGCAGGCACAGTATGATATGCCTCTTCCTTTTAAGCTCACGCTTACTGCAGCTCAGTATCCGGGAGCGGGAGAACTTGTCTGTCATGAGCTTCTACGGCTTATTCCCGGGAAAAGAATGGTGTGTGCGGCCCTTTGGGAGGGCCGTGAAGTCGTCGTAAAGTTATACCTTGACCGTTACAAGGCCGGACGACACTACCAGCGGGAGCTTAATGGAGTTAAGGCTCTGGCAGCGGCCGGAATTAGAACTCCGGAGCTGCTTTTTTCCGGCAGGGTTCCGAATGAGCCTCTGCTGTTGATTATCTTTGCCGCACTTAAGCCGGTGGCAACCCTGGTTGATCTCTGGTTTGCTCAGGGTGGGGAGAGATCTTCTCCGGAACTGCTGGAAAAGGTGTGTGTAACGATTGCCGAACATCATCTGGCCGGGTTGCAGCAGCGTGATATTCACTGGAGTAATTTTCTCTTCAGTCATGATCAGGTCTATACAATTGATGGCGACGCGGTTAAGACTAAAGCAGCCGGGAGAGCTCTCGGGCGCCGACCGAGTCTCGCCAATCTAGCTCTTTTTCTGGCTGAGCCCTACCCCGGTATTGATGAAAATCTGGAGCGTCTGTGGCAGAGCTACTGCGACCGCCGGAGATGGTCGATAGAAGCCGGAGATATTAAACTTTTAAGATTGCTGATTGCCGGGCACCGGCGCTCGAAAGTGGATAAGTTTGTCGCCAAATCACAGCGCAGTTGTACCGCGTTCATTGCCCGGCGGCAAAATAATTTTTATACTCTGCTTGATCGTTCCTATCAGGGAGGCGCCTTAGAGCAGGGGTTAGCCGCTCCGGATGAATTGATGGACGGTGGTGAAATCCTTAAAGCCGGCAACAGCTCCACCGTGGTTAAAATTAATATCGACGGTTGGGATCTGGTGGTTAAGCGCTACAATATCAAGAATTTCCCGCACGCGCTTCGGCGCTGCCTGCGGCCCAGCCGGGCTTTAGTCTCCTGGAGGATGGCCCAGCGTCTGCGCTGGTGGCGGATCGCGACCCCGAAACCGGTGGCCATGCTCGAAAAGCGGGTTTTCGGTTTACGTTCAACGGCTTATTTTATCAGTGAGTATGTCAGCGGCAGTTTAGCTGATGACTATCTGCGCTGGCCCGATATCTCAGTCGCGGAACGCAACCGGTGGCTCAGTCAATTTGAACTCCTGCTTATCCGGCTGCGTAATCTGGGCTTAAGTCATGGAGATTTCAAGGCGACCAATTTTCTCTGCGGAAGTGATGCCGAACTCTATCTTTTAGATCTTGATGCCATGCGCAACTGGTCCCGACCGGAATCCGGATTTAAGGTTGCAATCTTACGTGATTATCGGCGCCTGCTGGCCAATTGGGACGACGCTCCTGAACTTAAACTGGCTTTTCAGAAGCTTGTCGCGAAATTGTAGTTACCATTCAAGGGGTTAAAATATGATAGTTTTAGGTCTCTCCGGGTCTCTGACTCACGATCCGTCGGCAGCTCTCCTGATTGACGGCGAACTGGTGGCGGCAGCTGAAGAGGAGCGTTTTCTGCGGGATAAGCATGCGAAAAATCGCTGGCCTTATCATGCCGCCCGTTTCTGCCTCGATTTTGCCGGGGTCAATCCGGATCAGATTGACTATGTTGCTTTTCCCTTTGCGGAGATCGGCTTTACTCATCCCGGCCGTCTCCACTTTGCCAGGCGTTACTGGTATGCTCCGGATCGGGCTCTGGACGCTCTTTTTAACGGCAACCGCCATTTTCGGCGTAATCGGCGCGGGATTCTGCAGTTGATGGCTGATCTCGGGATTGACGCCGGCAGATCACCATTCGTTCCGGTCGAACATCACCTGGCACATGCTTCCAGTGCCTATCATCTGAGCGGTTTTAAGGGTAAATGTGCGATTCTGGGAATTGATGGTAAAGGTGAATACGCTACCACCTTTTTTGGGTATGGTGAGAACGGAGTTATCCACAAAATCAAGGAGTTTTATGACCCCGATTCTCTGGGCGGGGTGTACGGCGCCTTAACCCAGTTTCTCGGTTTCGAGATGCTTGACGGTGAGTTCAAGGTTATGGGAATGGCACCTTACGGTGATCCTGAAAAATACGATTTTTCGCGTCTCTGGGAGTGCGACGGACGTAACTTCAAGGTCAACACCGAGTTGGTGAATGTCGTCGGTCTACGGCGCTATAAGGATCAGCGGCGGGGTTACTATTTCAGCCCTAAGCTGATTGAGTGGCTTGGTCCCAAACGGGAAGGGGATGAGATTGACGATCCCTATATCGACTACGCCGCCTCAATTCAGAAGTTGTTGGAAGAGACCTCGCTGAAACTGGTGGAGACCTATTTAGGCGATATCCTGCGTGAAAGCGGCCGCCTCTGTTTTGCCGGAGGGGTGGCCCTGAATGTGAAGCTCAACCAGCGGCTTATGGCTCTACCCTATGTCAAGGAACTTTTCGTTCAACCGGCGGCCAGTGATGCCGGTACCGCGATTGGCGCCGCCACCTATGTCGCGAATGCGCGGGGCGAGAAGATAAAAAAACTAAAACACGTATACCTGGGGCCGGCCTATACCACGGAGCAGTGTCTTAAAGCGATTAATGAGCATCCGGAAAAACCGCAGTGGAAGAAAATTGCGGATGTGCCCAAGACCGGTGCCCGAATCCTGGCTGAAGGTAATCCTATGGCCTGGTTTCAGGGACGCATGGAGTTCGGCCCGCGAGCCCTGGGCTGCCGCAGTATTCTGGGAGATCCCAGTCATCGCGGGGTTGCGGACCGGATCAACGCCCAGATCAAATACCGGGAGCGCTGGCGGCCGTTTTGTCCGAGCATGCTGGATACGGTGGCGGCGGAGATCCTGCAGACCGATCATCCGGCGCCCTATATGACTTTTGCCTTTACGGTGGCTGAGTCCTGGAAGAAGAAAATTCCCGAGGTTGTCCATGAAGACGGCACGGCCCGGGCCCAGATTGTCGACCGGGAAACCAATCCTCTCTATTACGCCCTGCTGGAAGAGTTGGAAAAACTGCGCGGCGTGCCGGTAGTTTTGAATACCTCACTGAATCGCCGGGGCGAACCCATGATCTGCTCCCCGACCGACGCCCTGAACATGTTCTACGGCTGTGACCTCGAATACCTTATGCTCGGCGATATCCTGGTGACAAAGGCCGTAAAGGAGTAGGGCGCGACACTTGTAAATTATCTTAAATTAACCATTTGCTATATGGGTATCTCTGTGGTATGTTCATTTTATTAATGGATTTTAATAAATGTCAACCTTAGATTGATTCAGAAGGAGAGAGTTATGCTGAAAAGAAGTTTATTGCTGTGGTTATTGGTGGTTGCCTTTATCTTGTCTGGTTTAACTGCACCATGCATTGCTCAGGAGACAGATAGCGAAACCCAGATTCTTGCAGAACTGCAGGCCTGCATGAATGATCTCCAGGGAAAACAAGATGGTTCCATTGTTTCTACAAGAGGTGCCACAGAGTATGTTGAATTCATGAAAGTGCCTTACAATATCATGTCTGGTGATTGGGTTACCGGTATTAATATAGAGTGCATTAATGATGATGAGTTGTTAATTGGGTATTACCATGATAGTGACAAGGCTTATAGTGCAGTAAAGATCCCTTTTAGGGCTGGTGAGAATTTAACCAAGGTAGTAAATGATAAAATACTTTTGCCCACTAAATCATTTCAATCTCCGACAACAATCTGGTTTTTCTCTAAAAATGGTTCATTTGCCGTGTCCCAATTTTTGATGAATAGTAGTGGTGGGTTTGGTTTTCAAACATTTTTTTCTAAATCTAAATAATCTTCGTACGAGATATTTGCAATCTTTAGGGACAAGGTTAGTTTCTTGATAAGGTTAGTTTCTTATAGAAGCCCACTGTAGTAAATTTAGCTACGGTGGGCTTTTTTGCAGAGAGAGTAAATAACTGCTCCTCAGAGAGGTGGTCTGTTTGGGGTGGTGTTTAGGAGGCAGAATAAGTTGGGTCTACTGCCTGATATCTAAGAGAACTACGGCTGAATTATCATGCCGTGGTTTGTTATCTTAAAATCCTGACCTTGTATTCCTGGCGTAAATCTGTGCTTAATTTTTTGATGGATTGCTCTAGCTTTTTATTGTAAAGTATTGTTTTTATTTTTTCTTCTTCGTCTGGAGTTAAGGAGTTTTCTTCATCAGGGCCGGTTCGGTTGCTGACCACAATCATGTGGTAGCCGAGAGAACTTTTGATGACGTCACTGGTATCCCCCAGAGGAATCTTATAGGCTTCCTTTTCAATCTCACTCAGCAGATTACCCTTCTTGAAGGTTCCCAGGCGACCCCCTTTCTTAGCTGCCGGACCCTCGGAATACTCACTGGCCAAAGCGTAGAAATTCTCCTCATTCTTTAATTTTTCGTGAATTTCTTTCCAGATTTTATTTTTCTCGCCGCCAACGGCATTGGGAGATTTGTTGGGAATAAAAATCTGGGCTAAAGTGACACTCTCTTCCTTATCGAAGAGGTCGTGCTCTTTGGCATATTCAATGATTTCCTGGTTGGTGATAATGATGTTGGCTTTGACCACCTTGCTGATAAATCTTGCTTTAAGCAGGTCACTGGCAATTTTATTGCGGTAGGATTTGAAGGTAAGGCCCTGAAGGTTAAGTGCTTTTTCGAGTACCTCCTGCGTCATGTTGTTCTGTTTAAGGATTCTGGCTATCGTGTCATCTACATTTTCATCGCTGACACTGATTCCGGAAGCTGTTGCCTTCAAGGCAATAAGCTGATCATCTATGAGGCTGTCAAGTTTTTTGCTGATGATCGCCTGCTGCTCGTCCGGCGGAAGCTTTGTCAACTCATCCTGGGGATGCTCAACCTTGATTGCTTGCTGCAGATCTCTTTCCGTTATGATTTTGCTGCCGACAATGGCGACGGCCCGGTTGGTGACCTTCGCAGTTGCGGGCCGGGGGATGAGATTCAGACATAAAACTGCGCTTACAATGATTAAAATTTTTTTCATATCTTTTTTTCTACAGATCACTCAAATGTTTATTATAAATTTTTATCGTATGCTGTTTGCGGCTTAGTTCAAGCCAGTTTTGATAGTTCTGTTTGAGGCGTTCAGTAAACAGCAGATCCTTAATTTTATTTTCAACTTCAGCAAAAGGAATAATGCCGGCAGGTACTATCTTCCTGACGATAATCAGGTGGTATCCGTAAGGGGTTGCAACCGGAGGACTGACCTGGTTAAGCTCTAAGTCAGGCAGGATTGCGGCCACTTCAATCGGCATTTCATCTACCGTTATCAAACGCTGACTCTCGTTGTCTGCAGTCCGGGTGCCGGTGGTCTGGCGCCGGGCTTCGGCGAGGTCTAGCTCCCCTTTTTCAAGTTTATTCTTCAATTTCCAGGCACGACTCTCTGATTTCAGGAAGAGATGTTCGAGCTGATAACGGGTTTTGCTGGAGAACTGTTGCCGGTGATTATTGTAATAGTTTAATGACTCCTGATATGAGGGGAAATATACCTGTTCGCCCAGTTTTACCAGAACTTTGCGGACGGCTTCCCGGCATTTTTTCGGATCCGCACGGTCGGTGTCGCTCAGGAGACCGCGGTTGCGGGCTTCCATGAGCAGGAGCCGTTCATTGATGAGCTGGTCCAGCGCGGCCCGGTTGCTGGCCAGTTGTGTCTGCGTTTTCGCGTCTCCGGTATCGCTGGGAAGTATTTGTCCGTCATAACTCTTAAGCCGCTCTCTGAGCTCTTCGCGGGTGATTGTCTCATCATCAATGGTTGCCACGACATTTCCTGGTGAGGTGCAGCCGCAAAACAGTATGGATACGAGTGGTGTGAGTAAAATTGTACAGTAAAAAAAACAGGTTATGAGAGAACCTTTAAGTGCTTTGTTGTGTCCAGGCCGGTTGCCTGCTGAATTCGCACCGGAAATCCCCCTTGGGAGTCGAGGGGGTTTCCGGTGCTGGGTTTTACCTGACTGAGACATTATTTTTCGATAAGTTCCGGGTGCAGGATGAATTTAGACTTTTTCTTCAAACCGGCAATATAGTCCTGGAAAATCTGGCTCTTCTGCGCCTGGGTCAATTTTTGTTCGATGCTGCTCTTAACTTCATTGAGCGGGGTAGCCCCGGCATCCTTGATGTCGACGACTTTGATGATGTGATAGCCGAATTTGGTTTTTACCGGACTGCTTATTTCACCTTTTTTGAGTTTGAAAGCGACATCGGCAAACTCTTTAACCATGCGGTCGTGTGTGAAAAACCCTAAGTCTCCGCCCTTAGCCGAGCTCGGGCAGGTTGAACTCTCTTTCGCCAGGGTCGCAAAATCGGCACCGCCTTTTAATTTGGCCTCAATCTTTTTGGCCGTGGCTTCATTCTCAACCAGGATATGGCTGGCTCGAACCTGTTTTGCCTGTTTAAACTCATCGGCGTGGGTCTGGTAATACTGTTCAATATCCTTTTCTGTAGGAGCCTTTATCCGGCTCTCAATCTCACGCTGAAGCAGAGTGGCGAGCACGATTTTATGAGTTGTGTCTTCAATCTGGGATTTGACTGCCGGTTCCTTGTCGATACCCTCTTTGATGCCCTCCTGATAGATCAGGTGGGAGGTGGCAAGCTGCTCTAAAAATTCTTTTTGCATGCGTTTGTCGCCGGCCATCTGCTTCAGGTTCGGCGGCAGTTTCTGGATCTCATTGTGAAACTGGCTTAAAGTTATTTTCTCCGGGCCGATTTCGGCAACTACCGGGTCATCGCCGGCCATTGCCGGGAGAATTGCCCAGGTGCAGATTAAAGTTATGAGAGCTGCGGTTAAAAAAATCCGGTGGCAAAAGTTTTTCATTGACAGAGTCCTTGGTTCTAAAGGTTATGGTGATAATTGCTGGATTTACATTTGAAAGTGGCGCTCCACCTATCAGGTCAGTAGATTTTTTGCAACAGCTTTTCGCACCAGCTGTAGAGTTCATCAGCGGCAACGGCCGCCTCAATGTTGAGCCAGTGCTCCTGCGTCAGTCGATAAAGCTTCGTTTCCTGTTGCAGCAGAGGCATCAGTTTTTCCGCTACGGGAGGGTGTTCAGGATCAAGATGCAGGCTGATTTTTTTACGGCCTGCATCCAGCGCCAATATGTGATAGCGTTTAAGCAGAAGTTTAAGGTTCTTAAGCCGGAGAAGATTTAAGACCTCTTCCGGCGGTACTCCGCAGCGGTCGCTTAATTCGTCTTCAAGCCGGGCCAGTTCCAGGTCATTTTCAGCCGCGGCGATTTTTTTATAGAACTGGAGCCTCAGGGTTAGATCCGGAAGGTAGGTCGGCGGAATGTGGGCCGAGAGTTTGATCTTTACTTCAGGATCTATGGTTTTGCTCAGGGTTTTACCGCCTCGGGCTTCGGCAATGGCGTCATTAAGCATCTCCTGGTAGAGTTCGTAGCCGACTGCGGATATCTGCCCCGACTGTTTTTTGCCGAGAATATTTCCGGCCCCGCGAATCTCTAAATCCTGCATGGCGATCCGGAAACCGGCCCCTAAGGTATTGGCTTCAGCCAGGGCGTTCAGCCGTTTTCCGGCATCGTGAGAGAGCCGCTCTAATTCGGGAACCAGAAGATAGGCATAAGCTTTACGTTGAGAACGGCCGATGCGGCCTCGCATCTGGTAGAGCTGGGCCAGACCGAAGTTCTGCGCGTTTTCAACAATCATGGTGTTGGCGTTGGGGATATCAAGGCCGGATTCGATAATGGTTGTGCAGAGCAGAAGATCATATTTGTGTTCAGCAAAATCGAGCATCACTTTCTCCAGATCACTCTCCCGCATCTGGCCGTGGCCGATGCCGATTTTGAGCTGCGGCAGCAGGGCCTGAAGCCGGGCCGCCCGGGCTTCGATCGTGGCGACGCTGTTGTGAACAAAGAAAACCTGACCGCCGCGGTCGAGCTCTTTGGTGATCGCTTCCTGGATGATCGTGTCATCATAGGCCGCTACGAAAGTGCGAATTGCCAGGCGGTCTCGGGGGGCGGTGGTGATGGCGCTCAAGGAGCGCATACCCGAGAGTGAAAACTGCAGGGTGCGCGGGATCGGGGTTGCACTCATGGAGAGGACATCGAGTTTACGGCGGAAATTTTTTAGCTTCTCTTTATGGCGGACGCCGAATTTATGCTCCTCATCCAGCACCAGAAGTCCCAGGTTCTTGAAGGAGATATCTTTCTGCAGCAGACGATGGGTGCCGATAACGATATCGATGCTACCTTGGCGCAGGCCGGCGGCCGTCTCTTTCTGCTGGGTTGGAGTGCGGAAACGGCTGAGAACGGCAATCTTGACCGGGTAGTTGGCAAAGCGTTCCGTAAAGGTCGAAAAATGCTGCTGGGCCAGAATCGTGGTCGGCACCATTACCGCCGCCTGCCGCCCCGAGAGAACGGTGAGGAAAACCGCCCGCATGGCGACCTCGGTTTTGCCGAAACCGACATCACCGCTGACCAGTCTGTCCATCGGCTTGGCGTCATTTAAGTCGCTGATAACCTCATTGATGGCCCGCTGCTGATCCGGGGTCTCATCATAGGTGAATGCGGCTTCAAATTCACGAAACATATGATCGGGTTCGATGCAGGCACTGCTTTTTATAACCTCACGTTCGGCATAGAGATCGAGGAGTTCGATCAGCAGATCATCAATCGCTTTTCTGGTTTTGGCTTTGGCCGCGGCCCACTGCGGCCCGCCGAGCCGGCTCAAGCTGGTCGCCCGGTCGCCGCTGCCGTGATATTTATGCAGTTGATTAAAGGAGTCAACCGGAACGTAGAGCAGGTCGTCTGATTGGTACTCTAAAATCAGGTATTCATTGGTTATGCCTTCAACCGTAAAGGTTTTTAAGCCCTTGTAACGGCCGATACCGTGTTCGATATGGGTAATCAGGTCGCCCGGTTTGATCTCGGCAAAATCATCAAAAAAACTCTCCTGATCCTTGCGGCGGGAGGCTTCCGAAAGCCGGTTCCTGGGTTTGCCGCCGAAGAGATCGCGGTCACTTAGAAACAATTTTTTCTCAGCCGGGAGCAGGGTTCCCCGGCTGAGACGGGTGGTCAGCAGTAAGATCGCATTAAGCTTACGGTTTTCCTCCGTCGTGTCTCTGGTGACCGGTAGACCGTAGTCTGAAAGCAGGCCTGCGAGACGTTCGCAGGTGGTCTGGTTGCGGCCGGCCAAAAAGATGCGATAGTTAAGTTTGAGATACTCTTTCAGGAGGTCTGCGGCCGCACTCAAGGGGCCTTCATGTTCGCTCCCGTGAACCGCCTGTCTGATGCTGTCTCTAATGAAAAGATTGTCCCGGGTCTGAAAAACCAACGATTCACGATGGCTGTCATTGGCGTCGGGAGCGACCGGAGGGGGCCGGAAATCAGTTGCTTCAATGAAAATCGCTCCACACTCTTTCTTTTGCCCCAGGGCCCCGGTAAACGGCAGCAGGTAGGAGTCGGGGGCGAAACTCAGTTTTTTTTCAGCAATTGAGCGCTCGTAACCTTCCGTCAGCTGCTGCTGCAGATCCTCAATCTGTTCTTTAAGAGTTTCGGGTTCGATAAATATCGGTAAACTTTTTTCCGGGAAAAAGTTTACCAGAGAATGCCAGTTATCCGAGAAAGCTGGCAACAGGCCTTCAAAACCGGGCCGGTTCGGGCTCTGTTCAATCTCGTTTAAGGCCGGAGTTAAGGCGATTTCCGAGTCATTGAGTTCGATGAACCGCCGTCGCAGGCACTGCCGGGCCGGGTCTAAGTCGGCCGGCGGCAGGACTTCACGAGCCGGGCCGATCTCGACCACTTCCAGCTCTTTTTTGCGGCTGAGCTGGGTCAGCGGCGCGAAGGGCCGGATCGACTCAATCTCATCACCGAAGAAATCGAGTCTTATCGGCTCTTCCTGGAGCGGGGAGAAGATATCTATGACTCCGCCGCGGACGCTGTAGTCTCCGGGTTCATCAACCACCGGCACCCGGGTATAGCCGGCCCGTTCAAGTTTTTGAAAAAGTTTCTCCCGATCGATGTTAAGGCCCCACTCAAGCCGGAAGAAGCGGCTGAAAAAAGAGCCGGGGTCGGGCATGCGCTCACAGTAAGCCGCAATCGTCGTAAAACAGATAAAATTTTTAAGTTTTCGGATGCGGGCGAGGGTCGCTATTCTCTCTCTTTCAATCCGGCCGCTGCGCAGAGTCCGGCGGTAGGCCAGGCGGGGCAGGGGCGGCAGGGTCAGGAGCTCAGGGGTTGTTTGTCGCGGGGGTAAAATCTCAAGGTAAGCCTTGACATCACGGCAGAGCTCCCGGCTCTTCTGAAAATCATCACTGATGACGATCAGGGCTCCCTTATGGTGCTGGATCAGGCGGGAGAGCAGCAGCGTCGGAGCTGAACCTTTAAGGCCGCTTAAATGGACGTTTTTTGATTTTCCAAGGGCGCTGAGGATGGCCTCAGTTTCATTGGCAAAAGTAAGTGATGTCATAAAGGTCGGTTGCCGAAGCTGAAAAAGAGCTGGTCGGATTACTGAATTTTCAAGAAAGTTTTGAGCGCGTTTTCGACCTCGATGGTCTCTACCAGGGTATTCCAGCAGGGGCCTTCGGGGCGTTGGTTGAGGATGCCGTAGACCGGGAGAGGAAAGGTGTCGTGGATGCCGCTGGTCAAATCCCGCTCGCAGGCGACGGCGACAATCATTTTCGGCTTATGGTCGCGGACGATCTTCCGGGCCAGGGTGCCGCCGGTAGCTACGGCGATGTGAATATTGTAGTGCCGGGCAAGTTTTATCAGGGCGTCAATATTGCACCGGCCGCACTGTTGGCAGTTGTCGATACTGGTTGTGATTCGGCGTTGACAGTCGGCTCTCTGGAGACAGTGAGGCAGGAGCAGGAGCATTCGTTCCGGAGCTATCTTGTGGCGGTTGCCGGTCAGGAGCATGCGGTTGTTGGTTTCAATAAAGGAGTTGCGGACCTGTTCCTTGCTGATCCCTAAACGGGGCCCGAGAATCTCCATCAAAGGGAGAAAAAGTTTGATTCCCAGGCCGCGGATCTTGTGGGTGAAGGGAAGTTCTTTTTCGAGCAGCACTGTGAGAATCAGAGCGGCTATGATGCCGCTTAAAAGAACGAAGGCGATGCCGGCCGTAATCTGAGCCGCGAGCGTAACCATCGGATGAATGTGGTTGAGACCGATGGTCGCAATCCAGCCGCCGATCAGGATCAGGAGCATGATCAGGGCAAAGGTCAGCCCTAAAAGGCCGATGAAGATCCTTTTTTTTGAGGTTTTGGGGAGTTTTTCGATTTCAGGATCCTGCATCTATTTACTGCTGAAACAGTCCTCAGCGTTAATTTTGTGACCACGTAAAAAATCAGCCGCGCAGCGGGGTGGTTTCCCGGCGAGTTGGAGTTCATCGATGCTTAAGGTCCCGGTCTGACCGCAGCCGACCAGAAGTTTATGGTTCTCGACCCGCAGAGCTCCGGGCGGGAGGAGGAAATTTCCGGCAGCGGGGCTGACGGCAATGATCTTGACTCTCTTTCCTTTCAGGAAGGTGTAGGTTCCGGGCCAGGGATTTAAGCCTCTGATACGGTTGAAAATCATGGCCGCCGGCATCTGCCAGTCGATCAGGCCGTCCTCTTTTTTGAGTTTGGGGGCGATTGAGGCCAGACGTTCATCCTGGGCCTTGGGTTCCAGCTTTTTATCTCTCAGTTCGGAGAGGGTGCGCCAGACCAGCGGAGCCCCTAATCGGGCCAGCCGCTGGGAGAGTTGCGGCAGGGTTTCGTGATCCAGAATGAAGGTTGGCTCCTGCAGCAGAATTTGACCGCAGTCGATCTTTTTACCGATAAGCTGGGTGGTAACTCCGGTTACCGGCTCCCCGTTGATCAGGGCCCAGGGCATTGGAGCCGGGCCCCGGTAGGCCGGCAGTAGCGAGGGGTGAAGATTGATTGCCTCATGTTTCGACAGAGCTATGGTCTCCGGGCTCAATTTGATGCCGTAATCGACTAAAACCAGATAGTCCGGAGCAAAATCCGCGATGATCCGGCGGCCCTCTTCCGAATTGATCGATTTCGGAGTTGCCGTTTCGATGTCGAGTTTCAGAGCCGCGGCTTTGGCCGGGGTCGGGGTGATTTTACGGCCCCGTCCTTTGTTGCGGTCCGGTTGAGAAATAAGCTTAAGCTCAACCTCGGGCCGGTGTTCAGCCAGCAGCTGCAGGGTCGGAATGGCAAATTCGCCGGAGGCTAAAAAGAGGATTCTCATTTGAGGGTCCCTTTTTTTAATTTACGTTCATACATGTTGCGTTTTAAGCGGCTGATACGATCGATAAACAGGGTGCCGTTGAGGTGGTCGATCTCGTGCTGAACAACCGTCGCGGGAAAGTCCTCAAGGGTCATTTCGATCTCTTCTTCATCCAGATTCAGCGCCCTGACAACGATTTTTTGATAGCGGGAGACCTCGGCGGTGTAGTCGGGGACACTCAGACAACCCTCCACCATGGCGGTTTGGCCGCTGCCGGAGATGATCTCCGGATTAACCAGAATCATCGGATCAGGCGGGGCTTCATCGCCGGTAGCCGGATCGGCGACAATAAGTGCGATGGAGCGGCCGATTTGGGGGGCGGCAAGGCCGACACCGGGGGCCTGATACATCGTTTCCAGCATATCTTCGGCCAGTTGCCGGATTTCATCATCAATGCGGGTAATTTTGGCGGCAACCTCTTTTAAGATCGGGGCCGGGTAGACATTTATATCTAAAATACTCATTTAGCTCTAAATTGTAGTTGACTGAAAGTTATTATTTGAGGGCAGCTTCCATAAGCAGATTGCCTGGGCTCAAAGGCCTGATGTGCCCCATTTCTTTACGACAGATAACAAATTTCCATTATAGTCAATTGGGATAAAGCATGTCAACCGCAAAAGAGAAAGCTCTTTTGCGGTATCCGCTTTACCGGTGTACTGTTTTTGCCCGAAAAAAGACTTCCAGGTAGGGCAGGTTGACCCGTGGGGAGGAGAGAATCAGGTGGGATCCGGGTAGGGGGGTTCCGGGAATATTCTGCTCAAATTCCAATGCCAGCTCCGGGATTATAAGCAGTGATTTACGGCCCCATTCGGCAATGACCACCGCTTCACCCTGCCAGTCGGGGTGCTGCTGCAGATAGACCAGAGTCCAGTGCCGGTTGGAGAGACGTTCCGCCTGACGAATTTGGTTGCCGATGGTGTTGACGGCGCCGATTTTCTGTGTGATCTCATTTTCGGAAAGCGGGGTTTCGCCTTTTAAGTGTCGGCGCAGCTGCTGGTGGGCAACCAGATCGAGATAGCGCCGTAAAGGGCTGGTCACCCGGATATAGGCGGCTAGACCCAGGCCGAAATGGGAATGCGGTGTAGAATTGATGCGTCCTGGGCGCATTGAGCGGCGTTTCGTAAACATGGCCGCCAGAGGTGCCAGATCCTCGGTATAGGGCATCTCATGGTTGGGTGAGACCTGTCCGGCGTAGGGCATCGGCAGGTTCTGCTCCCGGGTATATTCGGCACAGGCGGAGCCGGCAATGAGCATCGCTTCACTGACCATCGCGCGACTGCTGAAGTTGGCAAAAGGGGTAACCGTTACGCATCCGTCTTCTGTAACCTTGACCCTGGCCTCCGGCATCTCAATCTCAACCGCATCGGCCCGTAATCTTTTTTGCCGGTGGGCTTGGGTAAGGGCGCTGATTTTTTTAAGATCTTCATCTTCACTTATCAGATTTTCAGCCTCAAGATAGCTTAAACGGGTTACCTTGATGATCGTTGGTATGACTTCAAAATCGGAAATTATACCCTCTTCAGAGACAGTCATAGCGAATGAAAGTGCTTTTGAGACCTCATGGAGACCGATGCCGAGCTCTTCAGTGAATTCTTCAGGCAGCATGGTTCTGATTTTTTCCGGAAGATAGAGGGTTGCGGCCCGGCCTCTGGCATAAAGATCCAGCGGGCTGTCGATATCGACCAGACTGGCGACATCGGCAACATGCACCCAGAGTCTCTTGTCGTCGAAACTGACGGCGTCATCCGGATCATTGCTGTCGTCATCATCAATGGCGAAGGCTTTAAGCCCGGTCAGATCAAGCCGTTCTTCATCCGTGAGGGTCACGGCCCGGCATTCCGCCGGACTCGGCAGCGATTCGGTTTCAGCATGCGTGTCAATCAATTCAAGGCGTTGGGGATAGGGGTTGTATGATTCTTTCCAGAAACCGAGATCGATGAGCAGGGTATGAGCATTCTCCTTGTTCTGCTGCTTATTTAAATGGCGCAGCAGGCGGCTTTCACTGCCGCGTTCCAGAGCCAGATTCTCAACCTCTTCCATAAAGGGCCGATCACTTTCGATCAACTCCTTTTTCTCTACCCGTTCGAGAAATGAGTGCCAGCTTTCGTTTCGGGCTTTTTTGGCGGCCCGGCGGGATTTTTCCTGAACCAACTCATCATCCGAGCGGACTTTAATCGAATTTGGTGAACCGTAGAAATGGAGACCTTCGGTCACCAGCAGCCAGGTACTCCAGATGGCGGAAACCGAGGTTTCATTGAAGATAAGATCGGCAATTTCGTTTAGGGTTGTTGCCTCTCCACTCAAAAGCGAGCGGGCTTCCTCAAGATCTTCCGCGGCCGGATTCATAACATCTAACTGTGTTACCGGGCCGGGATGGAGCAGGGCGATATCTTTAGGCCGCACCTTTTTCGACAGTGACTGTGACAAGAGCTTAATCTCGATCTTGTCGCCGAGCCGCATAAGTTCGGCCGGCTGGCTTTTGTAGAGCAGCAGGGCGCCGACTTTAAGATTGGATAAGGACATATTTATGGGGGCTTTCTCGTGAGAGATGGTTTATTGAAAATAGGTATGCTGTGGAAAAAAAGAGCCTTAGAGCCCGCGATTCCCGACGATCCGGATTGAGTTCAAGCAAGTGATCTATTGCTCTTGCAGTCTTTATTCAGACTATCTCTTCCGCCTTGAACTGTCAACCTCAAAATATAAAAGGGAATTATTACGGTAGGATGTGGAACTTCACTTTATTACACGGTCATCACTTTTACGGTTGACAAGGAATGTTTTTTAAGGTAAAAGGCGCTTCCGCATTTCGCAAGGAGAATTTTCTTCTTATACGGAAACGGACTCTTATGCGTCCCCATCGTCTAGCCTGGCCCAGGACACCGCCCTTTCACGGCGGCGACAGGGGTTCAAATCCCCTTGGGGACGCCAAAAAAATCAAAAACACCCGGTTGACATTGCTATGTCGCCGGGTGTTTTTTTTATTTTCGGCCGGTCGGACTTAAGCTGGCAGTAACGGGCCTGTTCATTCGGCTGTTTCTTTATGTTTGCGGCAATTTATCACCTTGCTGATGAAAAGGATATTGACATATGCTCTTGACTCCGCTATCTCTAAATGTACAGTCGAGTTATTATTTATCGAGAACATATGATAAGTCGTAGATTTTTTTATGGTAAATCACTTTTCTCTCTATTTGTCCGTATAAAAACAATTCCGGTTTAACTTTGGAAGGCGTCAGGAGAGAAAAAAGTTTTTGGTCTGTTTTGCCGGGTCGTTTTCAGAAGTTTTACCGGCGGTTTTTGAATGATTGTATAGGATAATGGGGAAATATGCCGCAGGAATCATCATTCACATCTGATGAAAAACCGGATGCCGGTTTCTTTATCTACCGGAATGAGATCGATTTTGAACGCATAAAGCTTCTCTATCAGGCCGGCCGCAACGGCCTGGTCAGCATCTTCCTGATTATATCACTGTTCCCTTTACTGGTGCTGCACCGGCTCGACTACAAAGTCCTGGCAATATGGACGATTCTGATGGTTGCCGTCAACCTGCCCCGGGTATTTGTCTTAAAATCATTCAATCAGAGAATTGCAAATAATACTCTTACACCCAGCGGTGTTAAACGTTGGGAGTACTATTTTATTATTGGTTTCTGCGCCTCGGGTGTACTCTGGAGTGCCACCGCCTTCCTGCCTTATCAAGGTGATGTCGTGATCTGCCTGATCCTGGTTGTCCTGGTTCAGGTGGGGATCAGTTCCGTGGTTGTTTCCATGTACTCTTCATCCCGGTTGATGGTTTTACTCTATCTCTCGATTACGTTGATTCCGCCCATGTTGAAATTGTTTTCAACCGGAGATAGAACTCTAATGTTAGTGGGAGTTATCGGCCTTGTTTTTTTTATGATACTCGTTCGTGCGGTCAGGGAGCAGAGCCGGAACCTGATTGACTTTATCAGCCTGAAAATTCAGAACGACGAATTTTCCAAAAAGGACATATTGACCGGGCTCTGGAATCGCCGCCAACTCTATTATGTGGTTGAGAAGCTGATTCCCCGCAGTCTCAGACATCATGAGATATTTTCAGTTATCATGATGGATATCGATTTTTTCAAAAGATATAACGACAGCCGGGGCCATGCCGCCGGGGATGAATTGCTGAAAAAAATATCCCGCCTGATTCAGCAGACCATTCGGGATGAGGATGTCGCGGTAAGATATGGCGGTGAAGAGTTTCTGCTGATTCTGACTTTGGCTTCAACCCGGGAAGCTTATGAGATCGGCGAGCGGGTTCGCCAGGCGGTAAAACGGGAGACCGAGGTAACCATAAGCGGCGGTATCGCGACTTTCGCGGCGGCGAAATCTTTCGATGAACTGACGAAAGAGGCCGACAGTCTCCTCTATAAAGCCAAAGCCTCCGGTCGGGATATGATCTGTATGTAGGCCGCCACCGGATGAGATATTGAAACTGTAACTTTTTTCGGTATACTGCCTGATTAATCTATTCTCCGGCAGCCCGGACCTGAGATTGTGCTTCTGCCGCCGCGAATCGGGGTAACCTTGATGCGGGTGCTGATGCGTTCTTTCAGTGCCGGCACATGCGAGATGATGCCGATCAGTTTATTGCTCTGCTGCAGATTCGCCAGGGTTTCCAGGGCGGTTTCCAGAGCGGTTTCATCCAGGGTGCCGAAGCCTTCGTCGAGAAAGAGGGAGTCGACCCGGACTTTGCGGCTGGCCATCCGGGACAACCCCAAGGCCAGGGCCAGGCTGACGATAAAACTCTCCCCGCCGGAGAGATTTTTGGTCGAGCGGATCTCTCCGGCCTGATATTTATCGACCACATTAAGTTCCAGCGGCCGGTCCTTGTCACGCACTAGAAGATAACGGTCGCTCATTTTATCAAGCTGCTGGTTGGCGTTAAAAACCATCATCTCAAAGGTCAGGCCCTGGGCGAAGTTCCGGTATTTTTTGCCGTCGGCTGAGCCGATCAGCTGATGCAGGTTGTCCCAGCGCCGGCACTCCCTGACCTGCTGCTCGATTAAGGCCCGTTTCTCCTTTATCCTCTCTTTAGCCAGCCGATTTTCAGCTAGTTTATGTCTTAATTCGGCGATAAACTCCCGGGACTGTTTCAAGGTTTCTGATAGTTTGGACTGCTGCTCTACAAGCTCGATTTCCGGAGTTTTGGTGACTCTTTTTTCAGTCTCTTCAGTTAAGCGTTTTTCTCGATCCTGTTTTCTGGCTTTAAGATTCGTTATCCGGGTGTCAAGTTGTTCCGCTTTTGCCGCCAACTGGTTGCGTTTTTCCGGAGGCAGCTGACAGCTGTTAAATAACTGCTCGTCGGTGAAACCGGCAGTGTTGAGGGCCTTGTTGAAATTAGCTTCCAGAATTTGCAGTTCGGCTGATCGGTTGGCTGTCCGTTTATTCAACTCATTTATGCGAACCCGTATGGCCTGCAGTTTTTCCCGGTCGTCCGCGCAGGATTTAGCGAGATTTTTTTCGGCTTTTTCGGCGGCGGCAACATTCTCTTCCAGCCGGGCCTGTTCCGTATCGGGTTGTCGGTTGCCGAAGAGTTTATGACGTTCGGCAGTCAGGGCTTGATATTCATCTTTGTAACGCTCAAGTTTCTGTTTCATCTCGCTCAGCAGGTGATTCTGGGTTGTCAGTACAGCCTCGTTTTTTTCGCGCTCGCTATTTAGCTTGGACAATTCTTTTTCTAATTTTACCTTCTTTAAGTGCTGTTCCTGCCGCTGCTCGAGCCGGGCTTTAAGTAAACCGTTTAATTTCGGCAGTTCAGGGTCACTTATTTTTGTGATTTCCAAAGGCCGCAGGCTGATTAAGAGTTCATCTTTTAAATTTGCAAAATGGGTTTGATGACGTTTTATCTCACCGTCAATTCGCCTTAAGTCCCGGGTGGCGTTATCCTGGTTGGCTGCGGCTTTAGTTTCCAGCCTGGCCGCTTCGCCAATCTCGGAGGTAATCTTTTTTTCGGCGCTCTCCAGTTCCCTGATCTCCAACTCCAGTTGTTCCGCCTGACTGATTAAAATCGTCAGCCTCTCAACCTCTTTTTCCGATTCTTCGATTTCCGGTACGTTACCCCGGGCGAAGGGATGTTCGCAGGCCCCGCATAGAGGGCAGGGGCGGCCGTCTGCAAGCTGCTTCCGGTAGGTTTCAAGATCGGCGATTTCCCGTCTGAAAGCCATCTCCCGCAGCCGGGTCTCTTTTTCAGTGCGGTATTCACGCAGCAGCCGCTCCCCGAGAAGTGCAATGAGTCGGTTTTTGCGGTTTAGAAGCTTTTGTCTTGCCTTCTCCAGTTTTCGCTTGGCGGTGTTTACCTGGTTGTTTCGGTCAATCAGAGTTGCGTCTGCCGCCTGCAGAAGTTTCTCGGTTTCTGTATAGCTTTTCTTAAGGCTTGAGATCTCCTGCCGCAGAGTGAGCAAATTATTTATCTGCTCCTTGAGGCCGGCAAATTCAGTGAGCAGAAATTCGTTGCCGGCCTGTTTATCCAGATTATCATTAAGTTGATCGATCTCTTTTTGCAGCTGTTCAATCTGGTCCCGGGTCTTTTCGTCTGATTGCCGGTTGTCACTAATTTGCGCTGAAATTTTTTCGATTTCAAGCTCTTTTTGAGTAATTGTCGTTTTCCGGTCTCCAAGCTGCTGGTCGAGAGCCCGGGTTTTTTGGATCAGCGGCGTTTGTTTCGACAGCTCCTTTTTGGCCCGGATTATCTGTTGCTCCAGATCCTTCAGGCGTTCTTCCTGTTGCTTTACCGTCTGTATAATTTCCGGAAGCCGGTTCTCTTCATTCCGACGCGACTGCAGATCATCTTTCTGCTGTTTGCGGGTTGTGGTCAGGGTCGCGTAGGCCCCCTCCAGTTCTGCAGCTTTGCGGGCTAAAGCAAGTCGCTCCCGATCCGGCTGGAAATCTTTGGTCATGATCCCGAGTTCTTCCTCCTCCCGGGCCAGGGTCTCAAGTTCCTGGTGGAGACGGGCAATTTCTTTGTGCCAGAAGATTGCCTTTTCAACTTTTTTCAACTGAGCTGCGAGGACATCACCGGCTCTCTCTTTTTCTCCAAGTTCCCGGCTGATTTCACTCTCCTGACTTTCAGTGAGCACCGTAATTCCGGATGTCTCCGCCTGTAGAACTTTTAGCTTTTCCTGTTCCTGCCGCTGACGTTCATGAACCTTCTTTGAAATTTCACTGTAGATTTCGCTGCCGGTAATCTGCTCTAGAATCGGGGCCCGTTTGTCTGAGTCGGCTCTCAGGAAGGTGTCAAATTCACCTTGAGCCAGGAGAATGGAGCGGGTGAAACGTTCAAAGTTCATCCCGGTTTTATCCTCGACGACGGCGGCAACCTCACGTTTTTTTGATTCCAGAATTTTGCCGTTGTCGGCATCGGCAATTTCATGCCGGGCCTCCACCAGGTTGCCGTCGGGCCGCTTGCGGGAGCGGTGCTGACTCCAGTGACAGCGGAAGTGGCCGTCGGCCGCGGCAAAACAGACTTCGGCAAGGCATTCTCCGGTTTGCCGGGACATGATCTCATTGCCGCTCTTGGTGATTCTACCGAGTCTCGGGGTGGCTCCGTAGAGAGCCAGGCAGATGGCATCAAGAATGGTCGATTTTCCGGCTCCGGTGGGGCCGGTGATCGCAAAAATACCCTCGGCAAGATACTCGGGCGTTCTGAAATCTATACTCCATTCTCCGGAGAGAGAGTTTAAGTTTTTAAATCTCAGTTCAAGAATTTTCATAACTTGCCTTAACTACCGCTCCCTGATATCATCTTCCCGAAGAACCTGAATGATTTCGTTGTATGTACGGGTTATTTCAGGTCGTTCCTCCTCGGCTACCTTGAAGCTCTCAAGACAGCGGCAAAAAACCTGGTTTAGATCAAGATCCTCAAGGCTCTCATGTTCATGAGTACGGTTGAGGATTCTGTCGATAACGCGGTGGTTGTTAATCCGCAGGATCTCAAGAGAGGAGTTCTCAATCAACGCTTCCAGATGTTTTCTAAGATGGCCGATAATCTTGGAGTTGGTGTAGTCGATCTCCAGCCAGGCGGAGCTTGACTCACATTTAAGCTCTTCTATCTTTTGCTCAATTTCCGTTAAGGAACCGCCGATTTTGACCAGTTTCTGGAAAACCGGGACCGCAATCTCCCGAATGGTGCGGCGGTCGTCGGCAAATTCTACAGTAACAACCTTTTTCACCTGCCGGGCTTCATTGAAACCCATCGGCAGCGGTGACCCTGAGTAACGCAGATGTTCATTTTTCCCCACGCACTGAGGTATGTGCAGGTGACCTAAAGCCAGGTAGTCGATTATTTCGGGGAAAACCTTTGTGCCGATATGGGCCAGCGATCCGACATAGAGTTCTCTGACCCCGTCATTATCAACCGTTCTGCCCCCGGCTGTAAACAGGTGCCCCATGGCAATAATCGGGATATCGGGGCCGGAATTGTCGGTTTTTAATTTATCCCGCTGCTGGCGGGCGGCTTCACAGACCTCGGCGTAGTGACGTTTGAGGCCGGCTAAAAGTTTACTCTCCTTGGCGGCAATGGTCTCTCCCGGTTCGACCGTACGGATATCTTTATCCCGCAGGTAGGGTACGGCGCAGATAATGGCGGCCGGGTGGTTATTTTTATCATTTAAGACAATGACTTCATCTGCCGGGTTTTCTTTTTTTGTGCCGATAACGTGGATGTTCAGGGTTTTTAAGAGATTTTTCGGGGCATCAAGAAAAGAGGGTGAGTCATGGTTGCCGGCGATGATGACAATATAACGGCAGACGGAATTGACCATGCGGCAGAGAAAACGGTAATATAACTCCTGGGCCCGGTTGCCGGGGGTGCCGGTATCGAAGATATCTCCGGCGACCAGCAGAGCCTCAATCTCTTCCGCCTCAATGGTATCGCCGAGCCAGTTGAGAAAGGCTGAAAATTCATCATAGCGACGGCGGCCGTAAAGCGCCCGGCCGAGATGCCAGTCTGAGGTATGGAGAAGCTTCATCGTAAATCCAATCGATACTTTCAGGATGATTAAAACGGCTCGAAGATGAGAAGATTTAGCACATCTCAAATGTAAATGTAAGACCCTTTAGAGACTTAAGGCAATAAATTAAACTCTTACCG
>JANTFH010000002.1 GCA_024763535.1 Thermodesulfobacteriota bacterium | reverse complement strand
ATTTCGTCGTTTTTCCCAACGAGCTAGAGCCCATAAGCATTGCAACTGTCTGAGCGAAGCGAGTTTTGCAATGCGGGCGAAGTGAGTGTTGGAAAAAACAGAAATCTTAACGCCTAGCGGAGAAAAGCCGCCACCGAACCCGGATTTACTATCAGGCCAAGTTATTATTCTTGTTACTTCACAATCATAAAAAGTCGAAATTTATTCAACTTTTATCCACCAGCAGATTCCCGCTAAAATCGTAGAGAAGCAGCCGTATACCGGATGTTGGAGCCCAGCCCCGCAGGGTTATAAGGGCCTTATCACTCAGTTTTTCTAGTGCCGCCCGGAGCAATTTTTCCGGCAGCATGCCCAGTGCCTGACGCACTGAGGCGCTGGCGGCAATTTTTTCGGCTAGTTCCTGATCAGGGCTTAAATCACCGACAATTTCAACCAGAGGAGTCATGGTCTGAGTAACGCTGGCAGCATGGGTATAAGTGAAACCAGCGGCATATTTACACAATTTCCCCGGCATGCAGGCAACCGTAACCCTTTTCAGATCCGGATATTGCCGGCGTTTTTTTTCGACCTCGGCAAGACTGGCAGAGATAAAATCACCAATCCGGATAAAGGCTTCCTCTGGAAGATGCGGCAGCCGCTCGGCCGCGGCCTTCAGGGTTCTGCCGCCGGTCGTAAGCACCACTTCATGGCCGCCCGATTCAGCTACCGCTTTGACTAATATAGCTATGGTTTTAATATATGCCTTATGACTGTACGGATAGACGATGCCGGAGGTTCCCAGGATGGAGATGCCATCTGTTATACCGAGTTTTGAATTAAGGGTTTTCCGCGCCAGTTGACGACCGTTCTCAACTAAAATCTCCAGCAGACCGCACTCCCTTTTCCGACCGAATCCGGCTATCTCAAGATTTTTCCGGATCATCTCCCGGGGAACTTTATTGATCGCCCAGCGACCCTCATCACAATCCAGTCCCCGACGGCGACAGAGCCCGACGCCTTCTCCACCGCGCAGGATTATATCTCCGCAACCGACTTTAAGCAGATAATCCTCATTTCGTATCATCTTAAAGGATGTAAGAGAAAATGCGGCACTGATTTTTACTTTATCGGTAATATCCGGGTCGTCACCGGCATCCTTAACAACCTGCACCACCCCGTTTTTATTTACACAGATGACAAATTTACGCCGTTTATTATCCGGAAAAAGCAGGCTCACAGATTCCGGCAAACGCTTCTCGGCAAAGAGACGATAGGCCCCCACCCCGGCTGCCGCCGCGACCGCACCGGTGGTAAATCCGCAACGCAGAGATTTGCTTGATTTAGAACTCATAAACTCTCAGCAGGAAACTCTTTGAAAACGTAAAGCCGGACTATGCATTCTCTATGATTCCGTGCAGAGCGGCAACCGCCAGAGCGCTGCCGCCGCGCCGTTTTTCCACAACGATGTGAGGGATGTCGGTCTCCGACAACATCTCTTTCGCTTCCGTCACGTTAACAAAACCGACCGGAATCCCGATAATCAGGGCGGGCCGGATCCGCTCCGTCTGCGCCAGCCTGACGATATTGGCCAGAGCCAGAGGGGCGTTACCGATTAAGACAATAGCTCCGGGCAGAATCGCTTTGGCTTTTTCAACCGCCGCCAGAGCCCGGGTACAGCCCCGCTCCCGGGCCATCTCCGCGACATCCGGATCAGCGATGTAACAGTGAACTGATGATTTGTCATAACCCGGGTTAAGCCGCTGCAAACGAGCCGCCGAAACCCCACTGCGGGCCATATTCGAATCGCAGAAGATCGGTACTCCGGCACTTAAAGCTTTCAGACCGGCGCTGATCGGATCATTACGAAAACGAAGTTCTTTGATAATTGAAAAATCACCGGTGGTATGAATCAGACGGCGGGCGATATGCCACTCTCTTTCATTAAAACCATGATCTTTCGGCGCCTCAGCGTCGATCCGGCGAAAGCTCTCCGCCTCAACCTCGTTTCCCGACATCTCCCAACTGACATTAGCGTTCATCTCTTTTCCCTTTTATTATACGGCCACACAGCTTAGCGACTCCCGATGCGACACTGCTCCCTCAATTTTCCGATTGGTATAGTGGGCGGCCAATTGTAAAACATCCTCTCTAATTTGATCTCTGTCAAGGTCTATAAAACCGTCATATTCACCTTCAGGTGTAAATTCAGTGCTCTTGAAAGAGATCTTATCGGCGGAAAAAACTGCTAAACCACCGTAACCCTCAATTACCCGTTTGGCTTTGACAAAAAGATTTTTCGCCCCCAGACAAATAATTTTTCGCTTCTCCAACGGAGCCCAGGTCTTAAAAAGATAATTTTCAGCCGCTCCTTTTCCCGTCAAAACCAGAGCCGGCCGCTGCTTGAACCGGGGAGCGGAGATTTTTGAACTTATATCGGCAAGCGTGCCGCAGACCACTGTTTCACTACTGTTTCCGGCATCATAAACCAGAGCAATCGGCCAATTCGGCGAGAAACCATCATTTACCATAGTAGCGGTTATTTCGTCGACCAGACCGGCAGCCATGTAATAAACCTTAAACGACTCCTTCTCTTCACGATCGTTAAGCGGGACAAAATTGTGACTCCCGGCCCGACGCGGAGTCGCAACGCTAAAACCCCGATGACTTCCCCTGCGGGTCGGCATGAGACCGCAATTGGCAGCCGCGACGCTTAAACTCGTAACCCCCGGAAGCACCCGAAAAGGCAGGCGTTCCTGCTGCAGGGCTCCGGTCTCTTCCGCCAGACGACCGAAAATTGACGGATCACCACCTTTCAGGCGAACTGTCTTTTTTCCGCTTTTTGCCAGTTGCACCAGCAAACGATTAATCTCATCCTGTTTCATAGAGTGTCTGCCGTTGCGCTTACCGACGAATATTTTCTCCGCGCCATCAGGGAGAAAATCGATAATCCCGTCAGGGATCAGGGCATCATAAACACAGACCTCACAACCTTTAAGTGCATTGACTACCCCCAGAGTAACATTATCCGTCCCGCCAATACCGGCCCCGGCAAAAACTACGGATTCCAGAAACAGATTTCGCAAAAGCGGCCATATTTTATCCTGCCGTTGAAAAAGCAGGCTCAGATGGATCTTTTTATGTGCCAAATCATATTTCCCGGCGGCAAAGGAGAAACTGTCAATTTCATCCGGCAGATCCGCGGGTAAAAGATCAGAACGACAGATAGCACAGGAGATAATTTTTTCATTAAGTAAATTGAGTTGCGCTCCCGGAGCAACTTCCCGATGACTGAACTCAAGTGCGGGAATAAGTTGATTAAATTTCATCAATAGAGCCGCAGCTTCTTCAAGATTATTACTGCCGATGGTAATTTCCATACCCTTTCACCTAACTCTTCATCTTCCTGTCCAGCGCGGGCAACGGGCCGGAATAAAGTACAGATCTGCAAACTAAAAAATCCCCGAACCGAAACCAATTTTGGCTTCGACCCGAGGATTCCCTTTTCTATCCAACAGGATCAATTAAAGCTGAAACCTTTCCACGACTTTCAGCACTATCTGTTCCGGCAGGTCTTCTGACTTCCGGATCGTCCTACTTGCCGCTCCTTCCCGATTAAAATCAGTGGTTTATTGCGGTTTTCGTCCCCGGTTACAGCGGCGGGCCCGTTCTCGATTTACACGAGATTCCCTGTTAGGCTCAAATTGAGCACCCGAACAATTTATATTTTATGCGTTGCTCTTCTAGTGACCTTTATTTCAGTTGTCAAGTTAAAATAATTGCCAACGGTCGGCAACCTCAAGCAAATAACCAGCAATAAAAAATAGACAACGATTCACTAATAAGCTAAGTATTAATTGTAACATCATCCCAAAAAGCTTAAAGAGATACTAAGTGATGCCGTAAGGAGGTAGATTATGACACCGGAAACGTTAATTAATCAGGGAGTTGAAATAGTGCTGACCTATGGCCCTAAGCTGATTGCCGCAATTGCCGTCTTTATTATCGGTAGCTGGCTGGTCAAAGCTATCGCTCGGGGAGTAGGTAAAGCGATGAGCAGGGGAGGAGTTGACCCCTCGCTTAAACCATTTCTGGTCGGCATCATCGGCATGCTCTTGAAAGCCATGCTGATCATCAGTGTCCTGGGGATGTTGGGCATTGAAATGACCTCATTTATTGCCATTCTCGGAGCCGCCGGACTGGCCGTTGGCATGGCGCTCTCCGGAACCCTCCAGAATTTCGCCGGCGGGGTGATGATTCTTCTTTTTAAACCATTTAAGGTCGGAGATGTAATTGATGCCCAGGGATATGTGGGTTCGGTAGCGGAGATCCAGATTTTCAATACCATCCTGAAAACTCCGGACAACAAAACGATTATTATTCCCAACGGCGGTTTGTCCAACACCTCCATGACCAACTACTCAACCGAAGAGAAAAGACGGGTCGACTGGACTGTCGGCGTCGGCTACGGGGATGATCTGGACAGAGCCCGGCAGGTCATCCAGAAACTCTGTGACGATGACGAAAGAATCTTGAAAGACCCGGAGCCTTTTATCGCGGTCGCGGAACTTGCCGACAGTTCCGTAAATTTCACCGTCAGGGCCTGGGTTCAGGCCGCCGACTACTGGGATGTATTTTTTGCCATGAATGAGAATATTTATAAAACTTTTGACAAGGTCGGGCTGAACATCCCCTACCCGCAAATGGATGTTCATGTGGTGCAGAACAATCAGGAAGAAATCGCTTAGCCGGATGACTGCATGAAAGGTTTTAGAAAAAAAGCAGTGCTCTGATTAAATCCTGGTTAATCCCGGTTAATCAGGGCGGCAAGATAGGCGGCCCCGAAGCCGTTGTCGATATTGACCACACCGACCCCGCCGGCGCAGGAGTTGAGCATGCCCAAGAGAGCGGCCACGCCGCCGAAGGCGGCACCGTAACCGATGCTGGTCGGTACCGCGATTACCGGTTTATCCACCAGGCCGGCGACCACACTCGGCAGCGCCCCCTCCATCCCGGCGATAACAATCAACACCTCGGCCGCCATCAGTTTTTCCCGGTAAGCCAGCAGCCGGTGGATCCCGGCGACCCCGACATCAACCAGTTTTTCACACCTCTGGCCCATCATCTTCAGGGTGATTTCCGCCTCATGCGCGACGCCCAGATCTGAGGTCCCGGCGGTCACCAGCAGAACCTTACCACGGCCCCGAACCGGTATATCCCGACCGATTTTCACAAAATACTGCCCACCTGAGTGATATGTAAACTGGGGAAATTTCGCTTGTAAAACAGCAGCTTTCTGACTCTCAAGACGGGTAACCAGGATATTTTCCTCATGTTCAAGCAGGCCGTTGAGAATTGTCTCAATATCGTAGATCTCTTTTCCCAGAGCGAAAACCACCTCCCCCAAAACCGAACGCAGGCTCCGGTGGGTGTCGAGATGAGCGATGCCCAGATCTCGAAAAGGGAGATGTTCGAGCAGTTCCGCAACCTCATCTACCCGGCGCTCACCCCGGGCAAGCTCATGCAGGATATTTTTCAACTCGTCTCGATTCATAGTTCTGAAACCCCAAGTTTCCCGGCAACTAAAAGACAGGCCCGGGCAGGCTGATTCCAGGCTTTAAGACCTGCTTCCCGGGCCGCGGTGCGAATCATATCCTTATTCCAGCCGCAGAGGCGCAGCGGGCTGACGATTTCCAACTCCGTTAAAGCTCTGACCCCGGGCCGCCGTCCCGGATCGTCGCCGAGATGGGAACCGTCACAGATGGTGATCCCGGGAGCAGTAATCGCAAGCAGGCGGCGGAACAGGTGAAATTTGCAGCGATAACAGCGATCTTTCTCGGTCTCACCCCATACCGCCCGCATTTCATCCTTAACAAACTCGATGACAATCCCTGAATTTTCAGCAATCACACTCTCCGCTGCGGCCCGTTCCTCGGGAAAAACTCCGGGATGATTGAAGAAAACCGGAGTTACTTCGGTTTTGGCAATATGCTTGAAAAAATGAAAGAGCCAGAGGCTGTCAATGCCGCCGGAGAGCGCGACCCGAACCGGGGCCAGCTGCCGGGCCGACTGCAGCAGAGCTTTCCAGCTTAAAGATTGCGACATAAGCAAAATCAACTAAACCGTATCAAACAGAGCATCGACAAAATCTTCGGAGTCAAACTCCCTCAGATCAGCAATACTCTCACCGATGCCGATGTAACGGACCGGAACCTTAAGCTCGTCACAGACGCCGACAATCACCCCGCCCTTGGCGGTACCGTCAAGTTTGGTCATCACCAGACCGGTAACCCCGATCTCCTGGTTAAACATCTGCGCCTGCGAGATCGCATTCTGGCCGGTATTGGCATCTAAAACCAGAAGAACTTCATGGGGAGCGCCGGGCAGCGCCTTGCCCAGAACCCGTTGAATCTTCTTCAACTCATCCATCAGGTTAACCTTGGTATGAAGACGCCCGGCGGTATCGATAATCACGACATCGGCATTACGTTTCACCGCCGATTGCACCGTGTCAAAGGCCACGGCTGCCGGATCGGCCCCCATATTCTGTTTGATAATCGGTACCTTGGCCCGTTCCGACCAGACCGTAAGCTGTTCGACTGCCGCCGCCCGAAAGGTATCGGCCGCCCCTAAAACCACCTTTTTCTTCTGCTTGGAAAAGATCGAAGCAAGCTTGCCGATAGTGGTGGTCTTACCGACCCCGTTGACCCCGATAGTCATAATGACATAGGGTTTATTATCAAGTTCCCAGGCGGCTTCCGAACCTTTGAGGATAGTACCGATCTCACTCTGTAGAAAAGCCCGGAGATGAGACGGATTTTCAAGTTCCTTATGGCTTACCTTCTCCTCGATCTGAGCAAAGAGACGATAACTGGTTTTTACCCCGAGATCGGAGGTTAGAAGAATCTCCTCCAGCTCCTCCAGAAACTCTTCATCGATCTCCTTCTCCCCGTAAAAAAGATTGTCCAGAGTCCCGACAAACTGTTTCCGGGTTTTAGCCAGACCATTCTTGAGACGGGAGAAGAGCCCCTTCTGCTTCTGCGGTTCGGTCTCCGGAGTTGCTTCGACTTCAGGGGATAAGGCCGGTTCCGTACCCGTTATTACCGGCTGAGAAGCTTCAGTCTCCAATTCAGCCGGAATCTTAACGGCTGACCCTGACGAGTCTTTAAACTTTTGCCGAGTTTCTGAATCATCCTTTTCCGTCACCGGATCCGCACTCTCTGCAACCGTTTCAGATTTATTGACTGCGGTCGGCGCGGTTACAGCGCTCTCCCGAGACTTTGGCGGTTCCTCTTTTAATTCAGCGCGATCTTGATCGGCAGCTGCCCCGGCTTCAATCTGATCCGTTTCTGCCGGCCGCTCTTCATCCTGCTCCCGCCGGCCCCGACCGAAAAGACGCCCGAAGAGGCCGCCGCCCTTTTTCGGATCCGGCTTCGAACCCTCATTTTCACTATTTTTCTCAGCTTCCGCTTTAACTGTAGACATTAATTACTCTCCACGTTATTATCAACATTGAAACCCGAAACCCGAGACGGTAAGGGCCACAATTTTCTCCTGAGAGGTTGCCTGAGCCGGCGATAAATTTGCCGCTCGAAACTTTGAAAAATAGTCCATAGCGTCTCTTTTGTAAAGGAAATAGTCAGAAATCATGGAACACTTCAATCAGCTTTCACAAATTGTTCTCTTTTTTCTCCTGATTCTCGGCTCCGCCCTCTTCTCCAGCACCGAAACCGCCCTCTTCAGCCTGCGCCACCATCGCCTTAACTATTTGGCAGACGACCATCCCCGCTCGGCCAGGGTGCTGGGAAAGATTCTTAAACAGCCCCGGGAATTTATCAGTACAATCTTAGTCTGCAATAACTTTGTCAACGTTGCCGCCTCGGCTCTGGCAACGAAGATATGTATCGGTATCTGGGGCGAAAACGGAGTTATTATCGCCACTGTCGCGGTCACCACTATCCTACTGATCGGAGCCGAAATAACCCCTAAAACCTATGCCGCCGCCCACCCCGACGGCATCAGTATCAAAGCCGCCCTGCCGCTCAGCTTCCTGATTACCATCCTGAAGCCGGTAAACCGCCTGCTCGCCCTGGCCGTCAATCTTCTTCTCCGCCTGATGGGAATGCCGGAAAGAGTTCAGACACCTGCCATCTCGGAAGAGGAGATCAGAAGCGTGATTCTTACCGGCAAGCAGGAAGGACTGCTGCGGGAGAGTGAAAGTTCGATGCTGGACAATGTTCTCAATATCGATAAAACCCGGGCCCGCGGGGTAATGCAGCCCCGGGGACAGATTGTCTCGCTGGCGCTTAACACCCCGCTGCAACAGATTCATGAAGTCATCAGAAAAAACGGTTTCTCCCGTTACCCGGTCTACGATAAGGAACCGGAAAATGTAATCGGCATACTCCACATCAAGGATCTTTTCCGGCGGGGAAGAAAATCATTTTCCTTAAAACCTCTCCTCCGCCCGGTCTATTTTTTCCCGGAGACGGCAACCCTGGACGACCTGCTGGAAAAATTCCGCCGCTACCGTATCAGTTTAGGTATCGTCGTCGATGAGTACGGCGGTATTGAAGGTCTTTTAAGCCGTGATGATATCGTCAGTGAAATCGTCGGACACCTGGCCGATGAAACCGACCAGAAGCCGCATTCGACTATCATCACCCTGCCCGATCACAGTTATCTGGTACCCGGCACAATCTCCTTGAGAAAGATAGAACAGGAGATCCCCAGCCTAAAATTCCCGGAGGATCTGCCCGGCGACAACCTCGCCGCTCTGATTCTCGACCAACTCGGAAAGATACCGGAGCCGGGAGATTTGGTCATAATTGAGAATCTTGAACTTAAAGTTACTAAAATCTACCGCAACCGCATTATCACTGTCAGGATAACCCCGCTAAAACCGTAACTGAAGGAGAACTCAAAATATCCACAATTTAATCTTGACAATCTATCCGGTTAAGCGTATTGAGAGCCTGCGTTTGACGATAGCATTACTTTAGATGGCAAACATTCTAACCTTGGAGAGGTCTAAATGAAAAGTGATGTAGTAATAATCGGCGGTTCGGCAGCGGGTCTGATGGCGGCTGTCACCCTGAAAAAAAGAAGTCCGAAAAAGAGCGTTACCGTTATCAGAAATGTCAGCCGGACTCCGGTTCCCTGCGGCATCCCCTATATCTACGGAATTATGGGTGCGGTTGAGAAAGATCTGATCCCGGATCAGGGGTTTATCGATCAAGGCATCGATCTCCTGGAAAAGACGGTTGCGGAAATTGACCGAAAAGGAAAAGAGGTTATCTTTGCCGACGGTAATAAAATCGCTTACGACAAACTCGTAATCGGCACCGGTTCCAAGCCTTTTGTCCCGCCTCTGCCCGGTATCGACAAAGGTAATGTCTTCACTATCAGTAAGGATCCCGTATATCTGCAGCAGATCTATACGGCCCTGGAACCGGCCCGTGATGTCGTCGTCATCGGCGGCGGTTTTATCGGAGTCGAGATGGCAGAACAGATCGTAGCCATGGGCCGTCGCACCAACTGTGAAAAGAACGTAACCGTTGTCGAAATGCTGCCGCGCTGCCTGATGCTCGCCTGCGAAGAGGAATTCTGTGTCGAGATTGAGAAGGAGCTTGAAGAGATCGGCATTACCGTAAAAACCAACTCTCAGGCCCTGGAAATATCGGGCAACGATAATACCGACGGGGTTAAACTGGCGAACGGCGAGCAGCTTAAAGCCGATGTTGTTATTATCGGTATCGGCGCCCAGGCCAATATCGAACTGGCTAAGTCCTGCGGTCTTGCCGCCGATGCCCGCGGCGGCATCAAGGTCGATGAATATATGCAGACTGAAGACCCCGATATCTTTGCCGCAGGAGACTGCGCCACCAAATTCTCCTTTATTACCGGCCAGCCGAGCGGCATCCGTTTAGCTTCAGTCGCCTGCAGTGAGGGTATGATCGCTGCCAGTAATCTTTACGAGAAGAGACGTAAAACTCCGGGGGCTTTAGGAGCCTTCAGTACGCTCGTCGGCAAACGGGCCGTGGCTGCGGCCGGACTGACCAGCAAAGCGGCAACTGATGCCGGAATCGATTTCGTCACCGGTGAGGTTACGGCTCCGAACCGGCATCCCGGCCACCTCCCCGGATCAATTCCGGATATGAAGATCAAGCTTCTCTTCCGTAGAGACAACGGCGTTGTGATCGGCGGTCATGTCAGCGGCGGTGAAGCCGCAGCCGACATGGTAAACATCGTCGCGGCCGCGATTCAAGCTAATTTGAGCGCCGAACAGCTGGCGGTCATGCAGTACGCAACCCATCCCCTTCTAACCTCCTCACCGCTGAGCTACCATGTTATGCTGGCGGCGGAAAATGCGGCGGTTAAACTGGGATAAAGCGATAAGAATAGCAAGCAAAAAAAGGGGGGGAGTCCGGTTATGAACTCCCCCCTTTTTTTACTCAAGCAGTATTTGACTCCGCCCGGATCATCATTATGTAGATCGCAAAGGGAAGAAAAATATTAAACGACTTTATCAGCCAGGGATGCGGCGCCAGATCAAGAAGTAAAATAGAAAAAACCAGCAGTCCATAAAACAGATTCAATCCGAAAAAACCGATAAGCCCCCTAACCGCAGCCTGCCTGAGATTCCAGATCGGTGTCGTAAATATCAAAAACAGCCATGATATCGCATGAAAAACCGGCATCAGCCTGACGATATGACCGGGATCATAAAGTGTAATTTTTACTTCTAGCAGAGTGATCAGAAAAGGAACCGCAACCGTATGCCAGCCCCAACCGACCAGCAGGGCCGCCCCGATTACCGGGAGGATCAGCAACAGAGCCCTAATAATCTGACGGTTGATGGTTATCGATTTGCGGATCACACTCCAGTAATAGATCGAGAAAAACAGCAGAGCTTTAAGAAGAGCGACCTGACCGAAAAAATTGTAGGCAAAATTGGCATCCCGTCCGCCGGCCATAAACCCGACAGCGGCTACCGTCCGGGCCACATGATAGAGATAGTAGAGCGGAAAAAAACAGATCAGATAGAGGAGAAAACGCTTAGACCAGGAGATCGGCAGAATAAAAAACGTCGCCAGAAAAAGAACCAGAACCGGGCTTGAGAGACAGCCGTGAATAACCCTGATTGAGCTGGTGGCCGTGGTTATGACCTGACCCCGCCGGACGGTATCGGTGAACAGGCCGAGAATAACTGCGGCGTGGCTTATGACCAGTTTCTTGAACCAGACTCCCAGAGGGCTGTTAAGAAACAGACTGTAGCAGGCGTAGCTGAAGAGAAAACCGGCAACATAGAGCGATGCCGTATAAAAAAGCCGCCGATGTTGCAGAAAAGATGGGTCGCGACGATTACCGACCCGCCGGGCCCACCAGATAAATACCCCCAGAGTTCCGGCGATGATCAGTGCCTGCCCGACAATAATATGCAGGCTCCAGAAACTGCCGGAAAACCTTGACGCCAAAAGAACAATCATCAGCGTCCGCAAAAGGTTCAGGCCGACGACCGTGACCAGTCCGGCGGCAAGCCCGATTAACTTTTCCCGAACGGAAGCGGGAAATGCGATGATAACCGCCGCCAGCAACAGGAAGACGAAACTTCCGGTACAACTGTCGGCCACGACAAAACTGGTGCCGGAGAGCGCCAATGAACTGCCGTTTATCTGGCACTCAACCCCTAACAGAAAAAGAAGTTTAGCGGTAATCAGAGCCGATAGATAAGCATAAGGGGTAACCACTGCCGCCTTGAACCAGGTCGTCTGATCAAGCCAGTAAAAAAAAGCGGCCAGAGCCCAGAAACGGATCAACCACCCCAAAGCTCGGTTATCGGAAGCGGCAGACCCGTCCGTCTCAACACTCATCTATTTACAAAGCCCCGCAAAGCTATAATCAGGTTGCGCAAACAGTGCCGAAAGGATCATCCCGTTATCCCGCATACAGGTTGCTGTCAACCATAAATACTCTATCGCTAAAATCTGTCAACCGCTAAAATTCAACCCGCCTGGAATATACAGGCCGTCCACTCTCCTGAAGTTTTTCTCTCCTCTACCATCAACCCCAGTTCCGCATAGACATTCAACAACTCCGGCAGCTGTTCGATCAGTATCCCGGAGAGGATAAGCCGGCCCCCGGGCTTTAAGAGACGCGATAATTCCGGAGCCAGCTTGTGTAAAACCGGAGCAATAATATTGGCCGCTATGAGCTGGAATTTCTCCCTAATCAGGGTCACCGGAGTATCGGCTAAAACAATCTTTTCAGAAACCAGATTATGGCCGCAGTTCTCCCGGGCATTAATCAGAGCCTGTGGATCAAGATCAAGGGCCAGAATCGGCTCGGCTCCCCTTTTCGCGGCTAAGATGGCGAGGATACCACTGCCGCTGCCGACATCAAGAAAACTTACCGGTTTGTGGGCCCGCTTAAGTTCCCGTTCGATAAAAAAAGCCGCCAGACGGGTAGTTTCGTGGGTACCGGTGCCGAAACCCTGACCGGGATAGATTCGCAGCCCCAGACGGGTCTCAGCAGCGGGCAGCTCTTCCCAGGTCGGCACTACCAGAGTGTCGTCGGTCAGTTCGGTTATGGAAAAATTACGCCGCCAGTTCTCCAGCCAGTCCTCATTCGCCACCGTCTCCAGTTGGGGCTCCTCCACAACCAGATCCAGAGCGGTAAGACGCAGAGCCAGTTCAGCCAGTCGGGGACGGACTTCTGCCGGAAAGTATGCCGTCAAAAGCACCCCGTCTGCAGCCTCAAAAGGATCATTATTGTCCGTATCCAACCAAGCCTCAGAGCCACAACCGTCGATCCCACCATCAGGAAGGTGATCCCAGATACCGACACAACCTGAGGTATAGAGCAGATCTTCGATCGCGGCTCTGATTTTATATCCGGATTTCGGCCTCAGAACCAGAGACAACCAGGAACCTTCGGTCGCTTTCACCTACTTTTTATCCCGATTAACAACCACGAAGAGGCGGCTCTGTTGACGCTGCACCAGGAATCGCAGATAGGGTAATTTTCTGCCCTTCTGTAGAGCCTGCTTGAAATCACTGACCGTATTGATCTCATAATTGTCAACCATCAAGATGACATCACCAACCTGCAGGCCCGCATTGGCCGCCCGGCCATCAGGGTTAATCCGACTGATAACAACCCCATGTTCGAGAACCAGACGCTGGCGAGCGGCGAGCTCCGGAGTCAACTGCCGGACAGTAACCCCCAGACTTTCCAGCTGATCGTCAGATGATTGAGAAAATTCCGACCCGCTGCCCCCTTCAAGATCATCGAGAACCACTTTGATCTGTTTAATCTTACCCAGCCGCAGAACCTTAAGTTTAACCTTGGTTCCCGGTTTTTTGGCCGCGATCATCCGGGGCAACCGATGCATCTCTTCCACCGGCTTGCCATCCACCGCCAGAATTATGTCTCCTACCTTGAGACCGGCCCGTTGCGCCGGGCTCTCATCAACAACTTCAGAGATAACCGCGCCCTGTTTTTTATCCAGTCCGAATGATGCTGCCAGTTCCGGCGTCACCTCCTGAATATGTACTCCCAGACGACCCCGGGAGACCTTACCGGTCTTCAACTGCGGCAGCAGATCCTTGGCCATGTTGACCGGAATCGCGAAACCGATACCCTGGCCGCTGGCGACAATCGCCGTATTGATTCCCACAACCTCGCCATCAACGTTAAAGAGCGGCCCGCCGCTGTTACCGGGATTAATCGAAGCATCCGTCTGGATAAAATCATCGTAAGGACCGGAACCGATCACCCGGCCCCGGGCACTGACAATCCCGGCCGTAACCGTACGGGCCAGACCAAAAGGATTGCCGATGGCAATCAGCCAGTCCCCGACCTTAAGTTTACTCGAATCACCAAGCTTTACAAAGGGAAGGTCGTGGTCGGCATCAATCTTCAGTACGGCCAGATCGGTTTTCTCATCCCGGCCGACCAGCCGTGCATCGTAGACTTTTTTATCCGACAAGGTTATTTTAATCTCATCGGCATCCTCGACCACATGGTTGTTGGTCAGAATATAACCGTCATTACTGATTATAAATCCGGAACCCAAACTTTTTACGGGGCGCTGCCGGGAGTGCGAATAGCGGTCGTACTGACCAAAGAAATGGCCGAAAAACTCCTCAAACGGATCCCGACCACCCGGCTGACCAGGAGCACCAAACCCCCGACCACCTCGATATTTAACATATTTTTCAGTATTTATATTAACTACTGCCGGGGTCAGTTTGCTGACCAGCGGTGCAAAAGTCGGCGGCATCGGTGCAGCTGATGCTGATACTGAATATGACAGGGAAACAATTGAAACACTGACAAAGACAAAAATTGACAACCAGGCCATACACTTAGATTTGCAGTAAAATCGAGACATCATGTGAAAAACCTCCATCAAAGTTATTGAAATTAGCCAACCGGCAAAACTGGTGCGGGAATAACTCCCGCAACCCAGAAAGCCGTTACGGCCCGCCCCCAAAGACACCCCCAAGGTCGCAAATAAGTGCTCTTACCAGATTGCATATATTCTTGTTAGAAAACAAGAATATAACCTGTAAGGCTAATACCGGCACACTCAGGAATGACCCCAAAAATCAATAAAAATTCCGCTGGCGAGCGGAAGGAAAAGCATGAGAATAAACACTCATATTAAGCCACGCAAACAAAAAACACCCCTTGATCAACCTGACGATCAAGGGGTGTTCTGGCTGACCCAAAATTTACTGCAAGAGCAAATCAAACAAGGAGGAGGAGGGGTCAGCCGCCAACAAGGAAGAAAAAGGAGTTTCTCTTGAGACCCAAGATAGCAGGTAAAGATTACAATAAGATTAAACAGAAATTATTTTTTACAGATTATTTTTCTTTAATTTCCTCTTCCGGCAAAGGTTTTAAGCTCGGCAGGATAACCTTGAAAACCGAACCTTCGCCCACGACACTGTCAACCTTAATTGCTCCCGCATGTGAATTAACTATGGTTTTAACAATACTCAAACCCAGACCGCTGCCGCCGTATTGACGGCTGCGTGCCTTATCAGCCCGATAAAAACGATCGAAAATATGCGGCATATCTTCGGCCGGAATACCGATTCCGGTATCAGCTACCGCGATTTCGACACCGGATTCAACATTTTTCAAACTTAGATTTACCTTACCTCCGGCTGAGGTGTAACGAATAGCATTCGTCAACAGGTTTACCAGCAGCTGGCGCAGTTTCAACTGATCACCGGAAACCATATCAACCTCGGCCAGTGATCTGCTTAACTCAATCTGCTGCTCTTCGGCCATCAATTTAAACGGTGGCAACAACCCCTCAATCAAACTCTTAAGGTCTACCGCATCATGCTGCATTACCTCTTGTCCCATATCGCTCTTAGAGAGCAGAAGCAGGTCATTGACAATCCTGGACATGCGTTCAACCTCTTCCAGGCTGCTGCCTAAGGTATCGATATACTCTTCAGCCGAACGCTCCCCCCTGAGGGCGATCTCGAGTTCACCCTGCATGATTGTCAACGGAGTTCTGAGCTCATGGGAAGCATCTGCGGTAAACTGAGCCGTCTTCTGAAATGAGAGTGAGAGACGATCCAGCATCCCGTTAATCGTACTCGCCAGCTGGCCGATATCATCGTGAACCACCGGCACAGTGATCCTCTCATCGAGATTATTGACTGTAATATGGCGGGTTGTCCGGGCAATTTCACGAATCGGTTTAAAGGCTTTACCGGCCAGGAAAAAGCCGACCAGGGCCGCAGCCATCAGCAAACTCGGTCCCAAAAGCAGAAAGACCATCACCAGATTGCGCATCGATTCACGGACAAATTCCAACGAAGTACCAACCTGCACTACCCCGTGTACCTTCTTCTGGTTGAACCTTTTAACCGGATAGTTTATAAAACGGATCGGTATTTTCGGACCCAGAGGATACTGGGTTTCGAAGATGATCTCACCCTTGGCCACCACCTCGCGAACCAGATCCTTGTTAACCGGGATTTTGGTCTCATCGAGGTTCTCGGTCCGGGAACCAATCTCACCGGAAAGGTCTAAAACCCGGACAAATTTACCCACCGGCCGGGTGCCGAAAATACGGTTCAGGCGCCGTTCAAAATCGGGCGGTAAAAAATTCGGCACGGCACAGAGTTCGGTTTTAGAGATCAGCTCGGCCATGGTCTGCAGACGGCGGTCGACCGAATGCATCAGCTTACTTTCCATCATGATGTAGATACTGACACAAAAACAGGCCAGAACCACACTGAAAACCAGGATATACCAGGCCGTTAACTTGCCTCGAACACCAATCGGCCTCACTGCTTATCACTCTCCTTGAGAATGTAGCCGACCCCGCGTACGGTATGAATCAACTTCTGCGAGAATCCACGATCTACCTTATTTCGCAGATAGTTGACATATACATCAATCACGTTGGTGAAACTGTCAAAGTTGTAGTCCCATACATGTTGAGTGATCATCGTTCGAGTCAAAACCCGGTTTGGGTTACGCATCAGGTATTCCATCAGGGAGTACTCTTTCGCCGTCAGCTCAATCTCCTTGCCGCCGCGGATCACCTTGTGCGAGATCAAATCGAGTGTCAGATCGGCAAAATTCAACACATTAGTACCGGCTCCGCTGTGGCGGCGCAATACCGCCCGAACCCGGGCCAGCAACTCCTCAAAGGAAAATGGTTTAGGTATATAGTCATCACAGCCGGCCTCAAAACCTTTGAGCTTATCGACAACCATATCCTTGGCCGTCAGCATAATAACCGGGATCTCTAACTTACGCGCCCTAAGGGTCTCGAGAATGGCGACCCCGTCTTTGCCGGGCAGCATTACATCCAGCAAAATCAGGTCATACTCATTTTCCAGCGCCATAGCCTCACCCTCTAGACCGTCATAGGCAACATCGACAACAAACTGCTCCTCTTTCAGGCCTTTCTGCAAAAAGTTGGCGACTTTCTGTTCATCTTCGACCACCAGTACTTTCATATTTTCTACCTCCACAACTCAATCCTGACGCGGATATCGCCCGCAAAAAAGTGCTCTTATCGGGTTATTCTCCGGTTAAAAAAATAACCTGTAAGGCACTAAATATCGTTATTATGCAGGTAAACTAATCAAAGGTTGGCAAAAAGTAAAGGGGATAGACCTTAAATCAACCCCCTTTAGAAAATTATAATTTTACAACAACAGCAATTAAAGCTGAAGAAAGTTTGTAATAAAAGATTGACAAACCGGGTCCAATAACGTAAATCAGCCCCGGTTTTTTTAAGGCCCTAAATCCACAAATCAAATCCGAAACCAAATATTATTAATTGCAGGAGAGATAAACCATGACTGAAAGAACCTTATCTATTATCAAACCCGATGCGGTCGCCAAAGGGGTTATCGGCAAGATCATTGACTGCTTTGCGGAAAATGGATTGAAAATTGCGGCAATGAAGATGATTCATATGAGCAAACGTGAGGCTGAAGGCTTCTATGCTGTCCATAAAGAGCGCCCTTTTTTCGCCAGCCTGACGGATTTTATGATTTCCGGCCCGGCCGTGATTATGGTCTTGAGCGGAGAAAATGCCATCAGCAAAAACCGTGAACTGATGGGTGCCACCAATCCGGCTGAAGCCGCGGAAGGTACACTGCGCAAACGTTTTGCCACTGATATCGAAAAAAATGCGGTACACGGTTCCGACGCTCCGGAGACGGCCCGAACCGAGATCAGTTACTTTTTCCCGGAACTTGAGATTGTCAACGAATAACCCCGCCGCAAAATCCGGAACCAGAGGAGGTGATGGCGACATTCCGCCATCACCTCGAATTATTAAGGAGTATCCTTGGCTAACGGCATCTTCATAACCGGCACCGATACCGGAGTCGGAAAAACGATTGTTGCCGCTATTCTGGCTTACTCTTTCAAGCGGCAATATATCGATTTCGGTTATATCAAGCCGATGGAGAGCGGCATCCCGGACGATGACTACCTGGCCCGCAGATCGGATGCGGCCCGAGTAAAAAAAGCCGGCGCGCTATCCGAATCATTTGCTGAGATTGTCCCCTACACCTTCCCCGAACCCTTAGCCCCGCTGCTGGCCGCCCGAAGATCCGGAATGGAAATAACCGGGGACAAGCTGATCAATACGATCAGAAATCTGATTCACCCTCAACGCCGGACAATCATCGAAGGAGCCGGCGGACTTTTAGCCCCGCTCTGCGAAGATTTCCTGGTTCTCGACCTGATCAAAGAGCTTGAATTTCCGGCCCTGGTAGTCTCCCGCACCGCTTTAGGCAGCATCAACCATACCCTGCTGACTCTGGATCGTCTGCGCCGGGAAGATATCCCCATCCTCGGGGTTATTGCCAACCACACAACACAGGCTCCGGATGTCGCGGAAAAGACCTTTATCAAACAGTTGACGGAATTTGATCCGGTCACCATTATGGGGGAACTGCCTTACAACCCAGATCTGCAGACAGATTCTCCCGACTGGGAACAACTGGCAACCCATATCGACATCAAAACCCTGCTCCGGCAGAGTCAAACCACTGCCGCACCACAGTAAAACTTGTCTTGAAACGGTTTTTCTGTTAGATGGGAGCGGACTTTGATTAAATCGACTAAAGTCCGGTACTAAAGCCTCTAAAATTCAAGCGAAGAACAATGCATAAAACTCCCAACCGACAGAAATTGATGGCCGGAACTATCCGCCGGCTGCTGCAGCGTGAAGCCTGGCACAATATCCAGAAGCTGCTCTCCAAGCTCTATCCGGCTGACATCTCACTCGCCATGCGTGAGCTTGACGAGGAGATGCGGCTGGTACTGTTCCAGCAGATCAGCGATCTTGAAAAGGCCGGTAAAACATTAAGTGAGCTCGATATAGAGATCGCTCTGCCGCTGGTACAGTCTCTGCCGGAAGATAAAATCGTCTCGATTTTCAAAGAGATGCCGGACGATGACCGGACCGAACTTATCTCCCAGCTGCCGGAGGAGTTTTCCCGCAACCTGCTAGACCAGCTCGGAACGGTTGAATCCCAGGATATTGAAACCCTGCTCAGTTATCCTGAGGACAGTGCCGGCCGCATCATGACCACCGATTTTTTCGCCCTGCGGGATGCCACCACCGCCACCGAAGCGATAGAGATTATCCGCCGGCGCGGAGAAGATGCCGAGACCGTTTTCTACATCTACGTTACCGACCCCTTAGGCCGCCTGACCGGGATTGTCTCTCTGCGCAAACTCATTCTCACCCAGCCCGAAACTCAACTAAAAGACATCATGAACACCAACGTGGTCAAGGTTGATGTTCATACCGACCAGGAGCTGGTTGCCCAACAGGTTGAACGCTACAATATTCTGGCTATTCCGGTGGTCGATGATTCAGAGATTCTGGTCGGAATCATCACTGTTGACGATATTATCGATGTTATCCGGCAGGAAGCGACGGAAGATATCTTTCGCATGGCCGGTTCCGACTCGGAAGAGATCGTTTATGCCGACAATATATTCAAGATCGCCCGGATCCGCCTGCCCTGGCTCCTGATCACCCTGTTCGGCGGCGTCACTACCGGTTATTTCATGTGGCTTTTCAAGGCAACCTTAGAGACCACCATCGCCCTTATCACTTTTGTACCGGTGATTACCGGAATGGGCGGTAATGTCGGCAGCCAGTCAGCCCTGATCATCGTCCGCGGTCTGGCCACCGGGCGGGTGACCATGGACACCATCGCCAAGGTCATCTGGCGCGAAGCCCGGATCGGCATCCTGATGGGAGTAATCTGCGGTTCCACGGTCGGCGTCATCGCTCTGCTCTGGCATCACGAACCGATGGTTGGAATCGTCGTTGCCGTGGCCATGTCGGCATCAATGACGGTGGCGGCAACCATGGGCGCTTTCGCCCCTACCTTTTTTCACAAGCTCGGCATCGACCCGGCCATTGCTTCCGGACCTTTTGTCTCCACCAGTAATGATGTTATCGGAATTTTGATCTACATGGCAACCGCCACAGTTTTTCTCAAGTTCCTTTTTTAATATATTACCTGCGGACAACACCTGCACAGGATTTTTCCGAAAAGATGCCGCGAGTCAAAGACAACGCCTTCATCATAAATAAGACCGACTACGGCGAAAGTGATATAATTATCACCCTGTTTTCCGCCGGCCGCGGCAAGATAAGCTGTATCGCCAAAGGGGCGAAACGGAGTCGGCGGCGGTTCCCCGGTTCTCTGGAACTATTTTCCAAGGTCTCTTTCAACGGTTTTATCAAACATCCTCTGGCCCTGACCCGGATTGATGAATGCCAGCTTTTAAATCCCTATCTCGGGATTCAGGACGAACTAAAGGGCTACTTGAACGGCTGCTATTTCCTTGAGATCATCAACCGCTGTGCCGCCGAGCGCCAGCACAACCGGAAGATCTTTGAACTCTTAGGTGACCTCTTCACATTTTTGAGTGCGGTGCCGTACAACCGCAACTTTAATTGCCGAATCCGGCTTTTTGAACTCCAGATAATAACCCTGTTAGGTTTTAAACCGGAGCTCTTAAGCTGTCTTAACTGCGGTCTTAAACTGGAGGAAGAGAACTCAAAGGATCGCTTTTTCCACTTCTCCCCGCAAAGCGGGGGAATCGTCTGCAAGCAGTGCCGAAAACGCCACCCAGCCGCTTTTACAGTCAGTCAGGGAACCATTAATCTTCTGAATCAGGCCCACAGACTTGACAATGAGCTTCGGAACAAGGTAAACTTTACCCCTCAGGTTGAGGCCGAAAGCGCAAGACTCTGCCGGGCCTTGCTCAGCTGGCACAGCGGCTGCAGTTTCAAGAGCCTGAAGATCATGGAAGGCTTCCTGAGCCGTAGCGATGATTTATCCACCTTAATCCCTGATAATGTAAACAAGCGAAATAATTTAAATAAATACGGAGTCAAACAATGAATTTTCAAGATGTCATCCTCAATCTGGAACGATACTGGGCCGATCACGGCTGTATTATTCAACAGCCCTATGATCTTGAAGTCGGTGCCGGAACCTTTAATCCGGCAACCTTCCTGCGTTCACTGGGACCAGAGCCCTATAATGTCGCCTACGTCGAACCCTCAAGAAGACCGACCGACGGCCGCTACGGAGAAAACCCCAACCGCCTGCAGCACTACTACCAGTATCAGGTAATCCTCAAGCCTTCACCGGTTGAGATTCAGGAGCTCTATCTAGACAGTCTGAAATCTCTCGGTATCGATCCTTTAGATCATGATATCCGCTTTGTTGAAGATGACTGGGAATCTCCGACTTTAGGAGCCTGGGGTCTGGGCTGGGAGGTCTGGCTCGACGGCATGGAGATTACGCAGTTCACCTACTTCCAGCAGGTCGGCGGTTTTGACTTGAAACCGATCCCCGGGGAGATAACCTACGGGATCGAACGCATCGCCATGTATCTGCAGGGGGTTGACAACGTCTATGATCTGCGCTGGAATGATCAGTTTCTCTATGGTGACGTCCATCACCAGAGTGAGGTTGAGTGGTCCAGATACAACTTCGAAGAGGCCGATGTTGAGATGCTGCTGGAGCTCTTCAAGATGTTTGAACAGGAGGGCATACGGCTGGCGGAGAAGGATTTTGTCCTGCCGCTCTATGACTGCTGCTTAAAGTGTTCACACGTTTTCAATCTGCTTGATGCCCGGGGGGCAATCTCGGTTACGGAGCGCACCAACTACATCGGCAAGGTCAGGAACCTGGCCAAACTCTCCGCCACCAACTACCTGAAACAGCGCGAAGAGATGGGCTACCCTCTACTGAAAAGATAGAGTTTAGAGGCTCATTTCGGCAATAACAGAAAAAGACGCCCGGACTGTTTCATAACTCCGGCCATCCGGGCGGCGGCCCCATCATCACCACAGTAGATATCGACCCGGTACGGGCCTTTAATGGCTCCGCCGGTATCCTGGGTTAAGACCAGACGTTGAAACCTGCGCCATTCAAGAAGGTCTCCGGTTTGTGAAAAAACCGGTTTCTCCGTGGCAATCAGGGCCAGAGCCCCGCCGGGGAAAACCTTACGATCGGTGGCGATGGAGCGGCCTCCGGTAATCGGCGTCTGATAACAGCCCAGCGCTTCAGGACTCGCCAGTTTACGAAAAAAAACATAACTCGAATTGACCGTAAAAACCTCTTTAAGACGTTCGGGATGAGCCTGCAGCCAGGCTCTGATCGACGGCATTGACACCTGCTCCCGGGCCATCAGTCCCTGACGTATGAGCCAGCCCCCGATACTGCGATAGGGCTGACCGTTGGCGGCACTGTATCCAACCATAACCCAAGCCCCACTTTTCAGCTCTACCAAGCCGGATCCCTGAATCTGCAGAAAAAAACGGTCGATCTCATCATCAACCCAGAGAAGTTCCAGTCTTTTTCCCTTAAGCTTCCCTTTATAATCAATCTCCTCCCGGGTATAGTAGGGAACCACCCGGCCGGACTCCGACAACCGCCCGCGCATCACCGGAAAGTGCAGATCCGCAAAACGCGGCCCGAAAGGCACTCTATCAAGCCACGGCCACAATCTCAGCACCCGGCGTTCAAGCTTAAACCTGGGTAGATCAACGGTAACCAGATCATCCGGTTTCCGGTAAAGCGGATAGCGATATTTTTCATCCGCCGTCAAAGAACCCTTAAGCATCGGCACATAATAACCGGTAAACAGCACCGGCTCTTTCTGGGCCTGATTTTCCGCCGCCGCCAGCGACTCCAAAAGTTGAAAATTATCCCGTAGATACTGATTGAGTGCAGAGCTTTCCGGATTCTTGCCAAGGAACTCCAGCAACGCCTCCTGAGCTTTACGGATGCGCTCAACAACAACCGTCTGCCGGCCGTAATTCATAATTCGCGATCCGGGCAATCTTTTAAGATAATCGAGATTATAGGTCAGAGCCTGCCGCAGGGAATCCAACTCCAGATCATCCTCGATAAGCGGCCATTCAGCATCAGAAACCGACACCAGATTTAATCTGGGAATAACCGCAACCTGGGACTTGAAATAGTAGAAGAAAGCCGAAAACAGAATTGTAAGTAACAGAAGAGAGAGTAAAAAAATATTTCGCCGGCGACGAAGCATAAAAATTCCCGATTATTTTCAGGGTTGCCCAGTTAGATGATTGCAGACTCTAAACTCCAGGGATTCAGGGTTGTTTCCCGTAGTGTCTCGCGAAATTTCGAGGTTTTCCCCAGCGCATAAAGCGGCCGGAATTGCGACTCTTTGAGTAAGATACGAACGAGTTTAGCAATTCCAGCGCAATGAGCGCTGGAAAAACAGAAATTGAGCGTAAGAAGTGGAAGAAAATTACCCGTTATCCCGAGTTATAATACCCAGGCCGGACACCTGTCTATTATTTTGCTAAATAGAGAAAACAAAATTTTTCTCTTGCATTTTAAGGGCAACTCGCCATAAAAAGCAAGCTTAGATTTCACTGATGGTGATTTTATAGAAACGCCCTGAAATAGAATCGGATTAAACAGTGAGAAAAATTCATGACGGAATTCGCACCTGATCAAAGCAGTGAGATTTTAGATGAGCAGCTGACTGAGCTGCCGGAACCGCCGCTCTACCGGGTTCTCATCCATAACGACCACTATACTACCATGGAATTTGTCGTCGAAATTCTTCAGGAAGTTTTCCATTATCAGGCGGCACAGGCCGAACAGATAATGATGATGGTGCACCGCACCGGCATCGGCTGCTGCGGTGAATACGAACACCAGATTGCCGAGAGCAAGGTAGCTGAAGTCGAGCGGCGGGCCACCGAAGCCGGATTTCCCCTGCGCTGCACAATGGAAAAAGTATAATTATGATGAATCAACAATTTGAACAGGCTATTATTTCAGCTTTTCGGGAGGCCAAAAACCGCGAGCATGAATACCTGACCGTCGAGCATCTGCTCTTTAGCATCCTTCAGGATGAAACCGGACGGGATCTGATCGAGAGATGCGGCGGCAATGTCGCAACTCTAATCGCCCGGCTGGAAAACTACTTCTCCGCCAAGGTACCGAAACTCAGGAACGACAGCAACACTGCCCCGACCGAGACCATAGCTTTCCAGCGGCTTATACAACGCACCCTGATTCAGGTACAGATGTCGGAGAAACCGGAAGCCGAGATCGGCGATCTACTGGCGGCGATCTTTGCCGAAGAGGAGAGCTACGCCTGTTTCTTTCTCAAGGAGCAGGATATAAACCGACTCGATATCCTGCGCCTTATCTCCAGCGAAGATATGAGTGCCGCGCACCCGGATAAGCTTAAACCGCGGCCCTATCCCGCTGATGACTCAAGTTTTACGACGACGCCGGGAGACCCTCAGGCCGGCCGCCCGACGACTGCAACCAACCAGAAAGAACAACCCGGCCGGAAGCTGCCGCTGCTGAATAAGTTTACCGTCGATTTAAGAGCTAAAGCCCGGGCCGGCAATATCGACCCGCTTATCGGCCGGGAGAAGGAGATGCGGAGAACCCTGCAGGTACTCTGCCGCCGGCAGAAGAACAACCCCCTCTTTATCGGCAACTCCGGGGTCGGTAAAACGGCGATGGCCGAGGGTCTGGCCCTGCATATCGAGAAGGCTCTGGTGCCGGACAACCTGCTTGATTATGAGATTTTTGCCCTTGATCTGGGGGCGGTTCTGGCCGGAACCAAATATCGCGGCCAGTTTGAAGAACGCCTCAAAGGGGTGATCGATGAGCTAGAAAAAAAACCAAAAGTCATTATTTTTATTGATGAAATTCACACCCTGGTCGGGGCCGGAGCCACCAGCGGCGGCTCCATGGATGCGGCCAACATCTTAAAACCGGTCTTAGCCGCCGGTCATATCCGCTGCATCGGCTCCACCACACACGAAGAGTACAAGCAGAACTTTGCTAAAGATCGGGCTCTGGCCCGGCGCTTTCAGCCGGTTACCCTGGATGAACCCAGCATCACTGAAACCGTAGCCATCTTAAAGGGACTGATTCCGGATTTCGCCCGTCACCATCGGGTACGCTACAGCCGGGCGGCGATAAAAGCCGCGGCTGAACTCTCAGCCCGCTATATCAATGACCGTTTTCTTCCGGATAAAGCGATTGATGTTATCGATGAGGCGGCGGCGGCGGCCCGGCTGGCCAGCGGCAACAATGAAATTCGCACCATTACCGTACCGGAAATCGAAAAAGTGGTTTCCCAGATTGCCAGGGTCCCGGTTAAAAAGGTAACCACGGATAACTCCAACCGCCTGGCCCGGCTGGATGACTACCTAAAGAAACAGATCTTCGGCCAGGATGAAGCGATTGCCGCCCTCTTCCGGGCCTTAAAAAGAGCCCATGCCGGGCTCAATCAGCCGGAACGCCCTTTAGGCTCTTTCCTCTTTACCGGCCCGACCGGGGTCGGCAAAACCGAAATCTGCCGCCAGGCGGCCCACCGGCTCGGGATTGAACTGGTCCGCTTCGACATGAGTGAATATATGGAGAAACACGCGGTCGCCCGGCTCATCGGGGCTCCGCCCGGTTATGTCGGCTTTGAACAGGGCGGACTCTTGACCGAACAGATTCGCAAAACCCCGCACGCCTTGGTTCTGCTGGATGAAATCGATAAGGCCCATCCCGATATTTTCAGCATCCTGCTGCAGATAATGGATTATGCCACACTGACCGACAACAATGGCCGGAAAACCGATTTCCGCCACACTATCCTGATTATGACCAGCAACGCCGGGGCCCGGGAGATGGCGGCCAATACGGTCGGCTTCGGCGAGACACAAGCCGGCACCACTAAAGATAAAGGGAGAAAGGCTCTGGAAAAACTCTTCACCCCGGAATTCCGCAACCGCCTGGATGAGATCATATTTTTCCATCCCTTAAACCGAGATATAATGCTTAAGGTAGTCGATAAATTTATGGATCGGTTTGACGATTTTCTCAGACCCCGCAAGGTTCAACTAACGATCAGCCCCGAGGTGCGTACCTGGCTTGCGGAAAAAGGTTTTGACCCTAAATTCGGGGCCCGGCCGCTGGATCGCCTGATTCAGGATAAAATCAAAGACCCGCTGGCTGACATGCTCCTCTTCGGAGACTTAAAACAGGGTGGAAAAGTGAATATCATAATGAAGCAGAACCAGCCCGAACTTGAAGCCGCAAGCGAATAAAAAAGCTAAGACTATCTCTTAAGCCTCTACAAACCGGGTTATCAGCGCCGCTTTCCCAAGCGCTTGTTCCCCGCCTTTTTGGCCCAGTTATCCCGTAATGTAACGGTCCGGTTGAAAACCGGTTTTGCGGGCGTACTCTCCTTGTTATCGACGATAAAATAACCCAGTCGTTCAAATTGTACCGCCGTCTCCGCGCTGATTTCCGCCAGAGCCGGTTCCAGTTTACAGTCGTTTAAGACTTCAAGGGAATCGGGGTTGATTTTTGTCGTAAAAGAAGCACCGTCTTTTTCCGCCGCGGGGTCGGGATCTAAAAAGAGCCGGTCATAAAGCCTGACTTCGGCCGAAACTGCGGTTTTTGCGGCCACCCAGTGCAAGGTCGACTTAACCTTGCGGCCATCCGGAGATGAACCGCCCCTGGTGGCCGGATCATAGGTACAGTAGAGAGTCGTCACCGCACCGTTCTCATCTTTTTCGACCCGCTCGCAGCGGATATAATAGGCGTAACGCAGCCGTACCTCCCGACCCGGGGTCAGACGATAGAATTTTTTCGGGGCATCCTCCATAAAATCGTCCTGCTCCACATAAAGTTCCCGGGCAAAAGGAACCTTACGCCGCCCCATACTCTCATCTTCGGGATTATTAACCGCATCCAGCTCTTCCACCTGAGCCTCCGGATAATTCTCAATAATCACCTTCAACGGCCGCAGCACGGCCATATAGCGGGCCGCTTCTTTATTGAGACCCTCACGCACGGCATGTTCTAAAAGAGCAACATCGACCATACTGTTACGTTTAGCCAGCCCGATCCGTTCGCAAAAATTCCGGATTGAGGCCGGCGTGTAACCCCGACGTCTTAAACCGGAGAGGGTCGGCAGACGCGGGTCATCCCAGCCGGAAACCAGATTTTCATCAACCAGCTGCATCAATTTTCGCTTACTCATCACCGTGTAACTCAGGTTCAGCCGGGCAAACTCAATCTGCCGGGGCCGGGCCGGGGTCTGCAACTGCTCGATAAACCAGTCGTACAGTGGCCGGTGATCCTCAAACTCAAGGGTACATATTGAGTGGGTAATCCCCTCAATCGCATCGGAAAGACCGTGGGCAAAATCGTACATAGGATAGATACACCACTGCGTACCGGTACGATGATGCGGAACCTTGGCGATCCGGTAGATTACCGGATCACGCATATTCATATTACCGGAAGCCATATCAATTTTAGCGCGCAGAACCCGGGTACCGTCAGCAAATTCCCCGGCTCGCATCCGGGCAAACAGGTCAAGATTCTCAGCTACCGAACGCTCCCGAAAGGGGCTGTTTCGACCGGGTTCCTTAAGGGTGCCGCGATACTCCCGCATTTCAGCCGGGGTCAGATCACAAACGTAGGCCCGGCCCATCTTGATCAGCTGAACCGCGTAATCGTGAAGTTCGGCAAAATAGTTGGACGCGAAAAACTCATTTTCACCCCAGTCAAAACCGAGCCATTTGACATCCTCTTTGATGGAATCCACATACTCAACATCTTCTTTGCTGGGATTGGTATCATCAAAGCGCAGGTTGCAGACTCCGGCAAAGGTTTTTGCCAGACCGAAATTGAGACAGATCGATTTGGCATGCCCGATATGCAGATAGCCATTGGGTTCAGGCGGAAACCGGGTATGAACCAGACCGCCGTTTTTCCCGGCCTGCAGATCATCGACAATCTGCTGCTGAATAAAGTTAACCCGTTCTTCTGCTGATTTTGTTTCACAACTCTGCTCTTTCACTTAACAACCCCTTTTCATCTACCGGTGGACAATTTTATCGATCAATCATCATATGAGAACTTAAAAATATTGTAACTACTTAAGCCAAATAATATCTCCCGTCTTGCTTAAGGGGGCGGTGGCGGTTTTTCTTAAGCGGTTGCGGAAATGATTTCGTTGTTTTTCCCAATGAGCGAGAGCCCATAGGCGTTGCAACTGTTTGAGCGAAGCGAGTTTTGCAATGCGGGCAAAGCGAGTGCAAGGAAAAACAGAAATCTTAACGCCTAGCGGAGAAAAGCCGCCACCGACCCCGGACTTACTATCAGGCTGAGGAGTTACAAAAGGATATTGACAGCATTATTATCGGATATGCCGGGCTAAGTCAAACAATGAAGTCGTGCTCAGCTTGATTTTCAGGAGGATGACTCCTAAAATAATCACCGGTTCCCATAGAAGCGAATCCATGCTACAAACCCGATGGATTTCAGAACCGGCTTTCAGCCGATAAAAAACTCAAATTACCCGGATATCCTATTTTTATGTATCAGTCACTTATTTTTTATATCATTGTCATCCTGATCTACTCCACTCACCCAGATAGCCCGCCTGAAGGGATGACGACCGCGACCAGCCTGTTACTGACAACCGGCCTGTTTGCCCTTTTTTACGTGATCGTCAGCTACCGCTGCCGGATGGTCTACCGGAAAGCCACCGACCCGGATCGCAGGCAGCTGCCCGCCCTCTATGATCGCCTGCAGCTGGAATTACAGGCAGGGGCGGTAATCGTCTTCTCCGGCATGATTTACGGTACCGGCCTGGGATCACTGATCGACTCGCTGCCGCCGGCCGCCGCCAGCGAGGGAGTCAACAATCTTATCGGACTGTCCATGTTTTTCCTGCTGCAGACGATTATCTGGCGGGAGAGCCATCGCCGTTTTTCTCAAGATATAATCCTGCTCCACCCAGCCTCCGCCTACATCAAGGCCCGGCTGCGGTTTGCCTTGGGGCTTATGGTTCCCTGGCTGACTCTGCTTTTTGCCGTTGATCTTCTTAACTTTATGATACCGCAGCCGCTGGCGGAGATACTGCAGCAGCCGCTGGGTGAAGTTGCACTCTTTATCGCCTTCCTGCTGCTTTTCACAACCGTGGCACCGCCCTTGCTGGTACGTTTCTGGGGCTGTTCCAGTCTACCTGACTCAGACCTGCGGCTAAAGCTTGCGGCACTCTGTCACAGCCAGAAGATCGGCTATCGCCGGATTCTTATATGGCCCGCCTTCGAGGGAAGAATGGCAACCGCAGCGGTAGTTGGAGCTTTTGCCTGCAGCCGCTATCTGCTTTTAACCCCGGATCTGATTCACCTGCTCAATGATGATGAGATTCTGGCTGTCACCAGCCATGAACTGGGCCATGTCCGCTATCACCATCTGCTTATTTTTCTCTTCTTTTTCTTAAGTTTTTTTGTCTGCAATTTCCTCTATTATGATCTGATGCTGGCCTGGGCACTGACAACCGCACCGATCGTCTATCTGCTCGAAAATGGTTTAATGGCTGAAAACACACTGCTCTCATGCCTCGAGATTTTTCCACTCTTAATCATCTATTTCCTCTTTTTCCGTTATGTCTTCGGATTTTTTCTGCGCAACTTTGAACGTCAGGCGGATCTGGCCAGCCTCGACCCGCCGGGTTTCGGCTATGAACTGGTTTCGGCCTTTAATAAGCTGGGTCTGCTTCTGGGGGCGGCGGGGCGAAAACCCAACTGGCATCACTTTAACATTCCGCAGCGGATAACTTTTCTGCAAACGGCCCTGACAAACCAGGCAGTCGCAACCAGGCACCACCGCTTTCTGAAAAAATGTCTGCTGCTCTATATTGCCATTTTCAGTCTGATTTCTCTACCCGGAATCTACTGGCAGCAGAACAACATGATCACCAAGCTGCATTATCGTTATCTGGGTATCAAGATTGAACATCAACTGCGGAAAGAGCCGGATCGGCCTGAACTCTGGTTTTTACTGGCTTCTCTCTATATCGAGAATAATCAGGAAGACAAGGCTATTAAAGCCCTGCATCAAGCTCGGCAGCGTAATCCTGAAGACCCGGAAGTCCTCAACAGTCTGGCCTGGCTCCTACTCACAGCAAAAGATCTGAAACTGCGTGATTACGGCCGGGCTCTGACCCTGGCCCGAAAAGCCGCTGACTTAAAACCCGAGCCCTATATCCTCGACACCCTGGCCGAAGCCTGCTGGCGGCATCAGGAACAAAAACAGGCCATTGCTATTGAAGAAGATATTCTCAAAAACCTGTCTGACCCGGACCGGCGTGAATACTACCGCGAACAACTGGAAAAATTCAATCAAAGTCCACCATAAAACAGAGGCGCCGGATTTCATCAACCCGGCGCCTCTGTAAAAAACTATCGTTTGCAAAGATAAGCTTTTATGATTACTTAAATGTGGTCTCCTCGACAATAACCTTGTAGCGATAGCCGGCCCCGAAATCCTTATCGGCTGCCAGAACCCCTTCAGCAATAAGGATTTCACCGACCTTAGGCTGTTGTTGTGAGGTTAAAACCAGATCATGTGTGCCGTTTTTCGAATCGCCGCTGCCGTCCTGCATATGAATCCAGTTTTTCCCCATAATATTCGGAGAGACTTTAACCACTTTACCGCGGACAACAACCTTTTTCTTATCCAGTTTCGGTCCCTGCTGATAAATTTCCACAACCGTGAAGGCATTGTCTCCCGGAGCTTTCTCAATAGCCAGATCAACCGGCGGTACGATTACCCGGCCGGAAGACTGCATCGCACCCATACCCCCGCCCATCGAGCCCATGGACGATCCGGAACCATTCTTTTTGCCGCCGCTCGGGCAGGCTCCTCCCATAGCCGCCGGGCCGCCGCCATGACCGCCCGCTTTGCCGGGAGAGAAAACAACTTCATCAAAGGTTCGATTAAGAGTTTCACTCTTAAATTTGTGCATAACCATTCCCGGAGCGAAAGCGGCCGTCTGACCGACGGTAACCACGGTTTTCGGAGCCGCCACCCACTTTTTCCCGTTGGCGGTATCTAAAAGCACATAAGTGTAGCCGCCGCTGTCCATCGTCTCTAAAACCTTGCCGCTGAGAGTTCCGGCCGAGGGCACTGATTTAGCTGGAGAAGCCACGGGATTTTCCGTTTTAGCGGAATACGCTACTTTATGATTCTGCATAACCAGCAAGACTGCCGCCCCGGCAATTACCACCATCACAACTATTCCAATTATTAGACGTTTCATTTAGATCTCCTTAAAAAACTTTTGCTGGGCGCTACCAGCTCTACAATAAAACCATGATTAATCAGGGTCGCCGCCAGTTGTGGTCACCGGCTGAAAAACCCGACAATTAAAGTTCAATATAGTCTGCCGAGGGGAAAAAGTCTACCCCAAAAAAAGCCCCTTAAAATGATAAGGGGCTTTTTTTGAGGTTTTTTCAGGTTTCTTTCGGTGAGTAGAGGTTCTAACGATCTTTGATTAAATCGTTGATTTCATCTTCCGTCAGAACATCTTCCCGCAGTCCGGCCCGATACTGATAACGGGACCAGAGATAGAGATTCTGCCGCTCATTGACCTTGACAATTTTATTAAGCGTATCCTCATCTCCGGTAAACTGGCCCAGAAGATTGACAATATCACGAAAACCTGCCGGCTTCACCTCTTTCCCCTTAACCTTGCGGGTTTTCGGATAGATCTCTCCCGGATCAGGATTACCGGTGAGATCGATCTGGGTATAAGGCTTTCTCGTAAAGATGGTCCAGGCGCGTGATTCCACCATCATTTTTGACAGAGTTATCGGCATATCATCGGTCGCCATTCCCTGACCCGTAGGACAAGGCGAGAAGAACTCGATCAACGACGGCCCCTTGTAAGCGATAGCCTCAGTTAAAACGCGCATGGTGTGCACCGGATTAGCCAGCGACAGACGGGCCACATAGACCCCGGGAATAGCGATCCCCTGACTGACAATCTCGCGGTGAAAGTCGTCTTTGCCCTGAAGTTCAAGACCGTAGGGCGAGGTTGTCCGGTTGGAACCGAAACGGCTGGCGCCCGATTTCTGAAAACCGGTATTCATGTAGGCTTCATTGTTGTAGATGATCCAGGTAACATCCTGATTCTCACCTAAAGCAAAGTTGAGCCCCTGATTACCGATATCGTAAAAAGAGCCGTCGCCGCCGAACACCAGAACCTTGGTCAGCTTATCCAGATACTGGTTACGAAAGGCATTAAAAAGTGAAATCCTGGCTCCTAAAGCTGCTGCACTGGCAGTCCCGAAACCATAATGGCCGGAAGGATAGACTCTGGCATTATAGGGATTGCTCAGGCATGAAACCTCGGCACAGCCGGTGGCATTAACCGTATAGACATCAAAGCCGTGATCGATCATATGCTGCAGCCCCCGGCCGTGATCCCGGGTCATCAGATCAGGAATTGAACGGTAGAAATCAGCAATCAAGCGGGGATTGCGACGCACCATTTCGGTTGCCGCAAAAACCAGATTCTCAATTATGCCTTCACCGCAGCCGGGACAGAGACTGTGGCCGCCGGGGAGAAATTTCTGGCCGGAGTAGAGCAGCATCAACTGTTGCAGATAACGATTCTCCTTAACGTAAGGCGCAACCGCACTGCTGACATCACTCTCATAGACAGCCGGATTGAGAAAACGCTCATCCGCATCATTTTCAATGCTGGTTTTATCCACCAGAGAGAACGCCTTCGCCTTACAAATCTCGACACAGGCTCCGCACCCTTTACAGTATTGCGGCACGACATTGATATTGAAATAGCTGTCTTTAAAAACCGCGTCGCGATAACCGGTAAATTTCTTTAACTCCAGGGGTCGAAAAAGAGTTTTCTCGGAATCCGCCAGGACCTCGTATTCGCGATCATGAAGAACCGTCACCCGCAGGGCATTATCGGGACAGGTCGTAATACAGAGACCGCAGGCAATACACTTCCGGGCCGAAAAGACCGGCAGCACTGTGCCGATAAGGCTGGTGTCATTAAACTCTGAGGTTTTTGCCGGAACGATATTATAATATTGATCCCAGGGAATCTCTTCCCCGCGCTGTATCGGTTTTAGTACTTTCTCGATAAACAGAGGCCGGTATTTATCACCCAGAACCGAGGGGAAGGTAATGACGGCATCCTCATCGGATTCATCATAACCGCGTGAAACCGGCGGATCGTAGTAAATCTTCTTGACCAGTGGTTTAACGGCAGTACCGTTGCCGCCGGCACCAGCTTCTGCCACGGAACTCAGGGAGGCGCTCTTCCGAGCCTTCACCAACTCGTAGGGAACCTCCAGAAGTTCCATATTTATATCAACAAGTTTAGCTTTCTGGCCCTTGAATTTCCCCGCCAGTTCGCTCCGGAAAGCTTTATTAAACTCATCTCCGGGCAAAAGCTCAATAATCCGGTTAATAGCCCCTAGGATAGGCGTTCCCGGCAGGTTACGTTTCAACAATTTAACCGAAGCTCCAGTCGCGTCAAGCAAAACCAAACTGAAGGCGGCTTTCTCCAGGAGTCCCCGGACTTCAGGCGTAGCCAGACTCTTCAACTCATCATAACTCTTAACCGTGTTAACTACCAGATAACCGCCTGCTTTTACGCCCTTGATAAATTTTAAGAGACTGTTGTCAAGTAGATACTTATCATTAAATACCGCCAGGGTTTCAACCTTACTGACATCGGAACAGTTGCGAATCGGTTCAGTCGCGACCCGGGCATTCATGACGACCATCCCGCCCTTGCGTGAGGCGCCATATTTGGCACTGGTCTGCACATATTTCCCGGCCCTGGCAATAATCTTGGCCAGGGTCTCCTGAGCGGTTTTTACTCCTTCCGCCCCGACCCCGATGAAACCCAGACCAACTTCACTCTCAACAAAATCATCATGACTTACTTTTTCCAGAACCTTCGGCCCCTTGATACCAAGTCCGTAAATTCCGGCCGGTTTCTTGGAAAGCATATTTTCAATAACAGCAAAACAGTCTTCAATACTGAAATCCTGACTTCCCAGGCCGTAAATACCGGAGGTTATTACCGGATTAAAACTACGGCCGGTCCGCTCATTGTAAGCCGCATGTTTGACATCCCGCAACAGGTAGCGCTCATTGGCAAGAGCGGTTTTTTCCAGGACTGAAACCACTTTAGCATTCTGGATGCCGCGGGCGATCTCTTCGGTACAGACCGGGTAGAAAAGTACCGGCCGCAAAAGGCCGACCGACACCCCTTTACTGCGATAGTAATCAACCGCCTCTTTAATGGTGCCGCCCGCGGCCCCGAGACAGACAATTACATATTCCGATTCGGAAGCATAATAGTCTTCAACCACATCCAGTGAAGTACCCAGAATGGCATTCATAACCCCCATGGCGGCCTTGACATACTTCTTCGCGTTAAGCAGTGCCAGATCCTGTTTCATCTGGGTCGGCATGGTTGTCCCGATGTCGGTGAAGGTTCCCATCAGCACCGGATTTTTGAAATCCGGCTGAAAGAAACGGTTGGGATCGCCAAGAAAGTATTTTAGAAACTGATCGGAAACGATCTTGATATTTTCAACACTGTGACTCTTAAGAAATCCTTCTCCGGCGACAATCGCGGGCAGCATCAACTGACGCTGCTCAATCGCCTTGAACGCCAGAGGGATCAGATAGTGCATCTCCTGATTGTCGGCACTCATAAACTGCAGCCAGCCGGCACCCCGGGCGGCATAGATATCAGCGTGACCATTATGAATACTCAAGCTGCCTTTGTTGAGTTCACGAGTCTGCATCGTCATGACTACCGGCAGCCGTTTTCCGGCCACCGAATACATATTCTTATACTTGTAGGTCAGACCCTGGGATGAGGTATTATCCGCGTAGCGTCCCCCCTGAGACGCGGCTCCCTCCAAAAAGGCCATGGCTCCTAATTCGCTCTCCGGTTGGAAGTAGAAAATCCGCTCGCCGAAAACATTGACAAAACCATCGGCGTAGGCTTTTGCCATCCCCTCCGCAATCGGAGTTGAGGGGGTAATCGGATAACCTACCAGGCCGGTGACTGTCCGCTTCAGGACATTAACCGTGGCACTGTTGCCGTCGCCGATAAAATCGAGTTGCTCACGCATCTTGGCAAAATCTTCTCCGGCGATCTGTTTTATCTCATCAACATAGCGATCCCGGTCAAAAAGTCGGGCACCGTTAAAATTAAACTCAAAATCTTTTTTGAAATCTATCTCTCTATGCTTCAAAGCCATCTACTTATCTCTCCTGAATAATTGCTGAAATTACACTCTATTGAAAATGACGCGAATATAACACTATTCCTATACGCTAAAAACAGCCCTATGGCAACTTAATTTTATTGTATACAATATTCTATCGCCAAGCTAAATGGTCTTAATAAACAACATGATAGCAAAACATAAAAAAAAACAATGAACAATTTAGGCTTACTATTCCTAATCCTTAATGAAAAAAAATACAAGCCCTTCTGCCAGACGACGGGAAATAAGCAATATTTTTCACAAAAAACTGTCAAAAAAAACATTTGCCCACCCTTAACACCGTCAAGTAAATAGTAATGACAAGCGAAAATTGACCAGTTGCGATTATCGAAAATTGACCACCCCGGTTACAAGATAAATCAACATTTGCTCTCCATAAAGTTTTAGTTTCGTTTACTGGAAATGTGTTTCCAGATGTGCTCTCCGTTAGCGGGCATATTTCTGATCGTGTGAAGTGCCGAGCCATCAGAAAATGACTATTCTCAAAGACCCGGAACCACAAGCTTAAGCCTTATTTAAGACTCTGTAACAACTCTGCCTCATAAAACCACGCGGAGCCGATCTATGAAGAGGGAGTGGCTGACAGCTGACGTAAAAAGCGTTCCGACACCTAAACCCAGGATCGGCAGAAGCAATTATAAGTTGACAATGAATGCTAACAGAGTATATGTAACACAGAGAGGTAAAGCGGCTGAAACAACTGCAAATAGACGCCGCTCAAGATAAAGTATCCAACTCACACAACTGATATTTCGATGGCAGGCAAAGGTAAGGAACTATGAAGGTGAGTGAGATAATGAACCCGGCTGTAATCAGTGTCACGCCGCGGGATCGGGTGTGCGATATAATAGATCTCTTCCTGGAAAAGAATATTACCGGGGCCCCGGTAATGGATCAGGGTCGCGTTACAGGCATCATATCCCGGAAAGATATATTGCCTCTGATTACAACCTTTGACCTGGACTGCAGCTCTCTGGAGCAGATCCGCAGAACCTGTTCCCACCATGTCGGCGATCATATGCGGACCGAGGTTATCACCGTCACCCCGGTTGAAGATGTTGAAAAGTGCGCTCTGATCATGACCGACAACCACATCAACCGGCTGCCGGTGGTCGATGACAACAAACTCGTCGGTATCATTACCCGGGGAGATATCTTAAAAGCCCTGGCCCTGTGTTGCTGCCATAGTGGATAACCGCTCGACAGCGCTCCAGCCGCTCTTCATCACTGCGGCCGGGACAAGATATCCTGCCCGCTGACGGCAGTTTCAGCCTCTCTCCCGGAGGCTTATCGCCCCATGCATATCAAGGGAATCCAGCCATTTCTGACTTAAACAATATTGCTGTCACACACCTATAAACCACTACTACTGAAAAAACTGTTATAAGCCAGCTTCTGCAGTACCTCGACACTGCTTAACGCTTGTTTCAGCCTCTCCTGCTCCTCCGGTTTCAGGGTTTTAGGATCTAGATAATAGTCATATTTCCGACCGGAGACAATTGCTTCGACTTGCGAGATCAGCTTGGCATTTGCCAGCACCAGATAAGCTTCCTGCAGACTTTGTGAGAGTTCCACATCAAAATGGTTCTGAGCCTCCAGATGTTTTATACGCGCCACGGTGTTGGTGTCCCGGAAACCATATTTTAAAGCAAAAACCCGGGCCGTCATGATCAAAGGAGCCCAGCCGAAAAGTTTGATATTAAATTTCCCTCTATGTTCAGGCTCTTTTTCCAGACGAAATTGCTTGAACATGGTTAAGGCCACACTCGACATCACGGCACTCCGGGCCATCACCATCAGAGCTCCGAAGTTATCATGGATCATCTGGTGTACTTTGTCGATCAACTGCTGAGCAATATCTTTTGTCCCGGCACAATAGGCGATGTCCATCAGAATAATTACCCGCAACAGATTATTCTGGCTCTGGTCATGAAAAATGTGCTCCATTTTCCGGTGCCAGTCCTCCAGAGAACCGCGCCAATCCGGATTTGAGGGCATGATGTTCCCGGTACAGAGAGCAAAGCCTACACGGTCCAGTGCCGCGACCATCTCCCTGGCAAAATTTTCAAAATAGGCATCGATCTCCGCCACCCCGTCAACCCGGTAAACCAGAGCATTATCCTGATCGGTAAAAAAGGTCTGTTCGCGCCGACCGTCACTGCCCATGTTAAACCAGGCAAATTCACAGGGTTGCGGCGATAATTTAGCCGAGATCAGCGCAACTACCCTCTCGGTCAAAATATGCCGGTAGTCGGTGATCAGCGCATGCACCTCCATCACCCCTACGCCCTTAAGAAAGAGCTCTATGGCCACTACATTCAGACGACGATGCAGCTCAACCAGATCTTCCAGTTCATCGACCTGAGGTATACGACTGATCAGCTTATTGATTTCAGCCAGTCTCACCTTAAGATAATTACGGCGTTCCTGAAGGAGCTCACAACCTTGGTCCAGAGACTCAAGATGTACGCCGATATCCGGAAAAAACTTGAACTCCTCCGCGAAATCCAGAACGGAACTCAATCGCGCCCGATCGTCAACCCTGCCGCTTTGTCGGTATTGACGATAGAGTTGGCTGAAATCGGCTGATTTGTAAGCAATCGGCATTCAGACAAACCTCTTATAATTACAAACTCACTCCTATAAAGAAGATATCTAGTTTAACAATTTACTATATAAATAATCATTTCTAAAAAAGCAATGAAAAGAGGGGGTGCAATGATGCACCCCCTCTTTTTATACAACTCTCTATTGAAAGAATAGAGTACTAGTCGAACTCAATACCATGCACCTGCTCGCAGAGGAACTTGCGAATCTCTTTAGAGGGTGGCGGAGTCATTGACGAAACAATAATGTTCGTAAACAATGCTACCGGCATCAGGATAAGAGAAGAAGAGGTGAACGGAATCAACTGCGCCAGCCAGTGGCTGTTGCCTTTGCCCCAGAAGAAGAAGAAGGCGGTCAGGAACAGGCCGACCAGCATCCCGGCAATACAACCCTGTTTATTGGAACGACTCCACCAGACACCCAGCAGGAAGGTCGGGAAAATGGTGTTCCCGGCAATCGCGAAGGCCATGGCAACGATCTGAGCGATCAGAGCGAAAGGTTTCAGAGCGAAGATAACAACCACCAGGCCAAGTGCGAAAACCGCAACCTTGGAGATTACCATCCGCGCATTCTCGGAAGCGTTGGGGTTGACGATACGATAATAGATATCGTGGGATACAGCCCCGCCGGCGGCGATCAGCAGACCGGAAACGGTCGAGAAAGCGGCACTGATAGCACCCGCTGCGAGATAACCGCAGAACCATTGCGGCAGACCCGCATTTTCAGCCGCGGTAACGACGATAGCATCAGCCAGAGCTTTAACCGGCTGAACCCCGGCGATAGCATTCTGAACTCTTGCGAAAGCCGCATAAGCCGGAGAACTCCAGTAGAGCAGACCGATAAAGAAAAGACCCCAGACAACCGACCAGCGGGCATCACGGGTATTGGGAACAACATAGAAACGGGAAAGTACGTGCGGCAGACCGGCGGTACCAACCATCAGAGTAAAACAGAGGGCGATCCATTTGTAAGTAGATGCGACACCCCAGGGCTGTACATATTTAAGGTTGTTGGGATCGGATGCGAACTTATGTCCCAAATCCCAAACCGCCGAGCCATACCCGATTTCCGGAATCAGATAAAAATAGCCCATCTTTTTAGCTATGAAGATCAGCGGAAAGATAAAGGCGGTAATGATGATAACATACTGGAACTGCATGTTCTTGGTCGCACCCAGCATACCGGCGATGATGATATAGGCCAGAACAACGGCGGTTCCGACGATAACCGAAGTCGCATAGTTCATCCCGAAAACCCACTGGAACATCATCGCGATACCTTTGTACTGACCGATAGCGTAGGTCAGGGAGATGATAATAGCGGTCAACGCGGCAATCAGACGAGCGCCCTGTGATTCGAAGCGGTCACCGATAAAGTCAGCCGCCGTGTATTTACCGAAACGACGAATCTGACCGGCCATCAAAACCAGCAGCATAACGTAACCACCGGTCCAGCCGATAACATACGCCAGAGCGAAATAGCCTTTCAAATAGAGCAGTCCGGCCATGCCCAGAAAACTTGCAGCACTCATCCAGTTACTGGCGATCGCGGCCCCAGCCCCGACCCGACCGATTCCACGACCAGCCGCCCAGTAATCGTCCTGATCCTTGGCTTTATGCCCGACCCCGATACCGATAAACGCAATAAGTACGACGACCAGAATAATTGCTGGTCCTAATTTAAAACTCGATTCCATCTATAAACTCCTTATACCTCATCAAGCCCGATTATGAAATTTGACAACCAATCATAAATCGAGACGTTTTCTGATAGACGCTTCGTTGGCAAATTTGTAATTCTAAGAAACGTCACCTTTACCCATGCGGTCTTCAAGACCATCGATCATGATATTGAACCAGATGCATAACAGGATAAAGAGAATAATCAGGAACTGTCCGGTGTACCAATAGTGAAAAGGAAAACCGAGAAAATTCATATCGGTTAAAAAACTTTCCCCCTGGGGGTTACGCTCAACGATTTTCAGAAGAATCTGAAAGCCGTATGTAGCGATAGCCCAGACTGCCAGGATTAAATAGATGTAACTAACCTCTGTCTTCTGGAATTCACCATTAGGTTTGAAAATGTTAATATGGTAACGATCTTCACTCATTATCTATCCCCTCCTTCTAGAATTGAATGTTGCTTTACTTCGAACCTGAGGCTGAGCGTACAGAATAATAGATGTAAGATGTCGAAAAAAAGTAGATGCCCGCCTTAAGCCCTAAGATGGCCGTTTGATTCAAACCAGATTCTATACCCGTGCTATCTCTCTTTATCACCTCCTTTACGAGTCAAATCCAATCCTCATCAAATTATCGCTGAAGTTGCAAAGAAAAAAATAAGTTACAACCCCACAGATCAATATCTCTAAAACATAGTAATTACAATGTCAAGAAAAAAACATCATTTTAATTCTTTCGTGATAAATATTTACGTTTCAAATAAATATCATCTATAATATTTTATATACAACTAAAAACAATCATAAATACAACCATATAGAGATAACTTCGGCCAATTAACACCGTCTGAAAGGAGACAAGAAAAGTGTTGATTAGACACTTTAACACCCCGAATAGAGTACTAACATTAAAAGCTTCAGGTGAATTTTTTAACAACCTCTAATCGAGGAATAAAACAGTGGGTTTTAATTTGCCGGCCGACGGCAATTGAGAGAACCTCACAAGATAATACAAAGTTCTTAAATAAAGATAAAAAAAGAGCTGAGAAAACAGCTTTATAGTTGATTGAATATGCAAAGGTGTGTATACTCACAAATTACAAAGTGGCAAACAGGCCCTCTGCGCGGCTCTTGGCCGGAAGGTTTATGCCGGTTTCAGCTTGTGATATCATAAAGTTAACAAACCAACCTCTATTTGAAATCAGGAAGCAAGGTTATGCCCCCCCCTAAAACCAATAAGCGCATCGGTGATCTGCTGCTCAATGCCAACTTAATCACTCCCGACCAGTTAAACCATGCTTTGGCTGAGCAAAAGATCAACCCCGCCCGGCTAGGATCAACTCTGGTTCGCTTAGGCTATATAAAAGATGAGCAGCTGACTAATTTCCTAAGTCTTCAATTCGGGGTTCCAGCCGTAAACCTGAATGAGATAACTATCTCCGATCAAGTCATAGAATTGATCTCCAGTGAGTTGGCCAACAAACACCATGTTCTACCGACCAACCGCATCGGTTCAACCCTGATTATTGCGACTAGCGACCCCACCGACCTCTCAGCTCTGGATGACATAAAATTTATTACCGGCTACGACATTGAAACTACAATCGCTTCCGAAGCCGCAATCAAGAAAGCGATTGACCGCTACTACGATTCTTCCTCGATGCTGGATGACATAATATCCGAATTCGACGACTCCGAACTGGAGGTCGTGCAGGAGGAAAATGACAGCGATACCGCAGACCTGCAAAAGGGAGTAGAGGATGCCCCGGTAATTCGCCTGGTCAACAAAATCATTATCGATTCAATCAGGCGCGGAGCCAGCGATATTCATGTCGAACCATTCGAAAAATTTTTTCGGGTTCGCTACCGGATTGACGGAGTTCTCTACGAGATTATGAAACCGCCGATGCGCCTGAAAAATGCTATTACTTCACGCATTAAAATCATGTCGGAACTAGATATTGCCGAACGCCGCCTGCCTCAGGACGGTCGTATAAAAATGAAACTCGGCAAGGGCAAATCTATGGATATGCGGGTCTCGGTACTACCGACCCTCTTCGGCGAAAAAATAGTAATGCGCCTGCTTGACCAATCCAACCTTCAACTTGACATGACCAGACTCGGTCTTGAACCGCAAGCCCTGGAGGCGGTGGATGACGCAATCCGGCAGCCCTACGGCCTGATCCTGGTCACCGGCCCGACCGGAAGCGGGAAAACCACAACCCTGTACTCCGCCTTAAGCGAACTCAACAAGGTCTCGGACAACATCATGACGGCTGAAGATCCGGTTGAATTTAATCTGGAAGGCGTGAATCAGGTTCAGGTCCGGGAAAATATCGGTCTGACCTTCGCTTCAGCTCTGCGCTCCTTCCTGCGGCAGGATCCGGATATTATCCTGGTAGGTGAGATGCGTGACCTGGAGACGGCGGAGATCAGCATCAAAGCATCATTGACCGGCCACCTGGTACTCTCAACCCTGCATACCAACGATGCTCCGAGCAGTATTACCCGGCTGGTAAACATGGGTATCGAACCATTCCTGATCGTCTCATCCGTCAATGTTATAATCGCCCAGCGGCTGGCCCGCAGAATCTGCCCCAAATGCATCACCCGGGACAATATTCCAGCGGCCACCTTGATTCAAAGCGGCATGGATCCGCAGACAGCCGAAACTGCGGCCTGCATGAAAGGTGAAGGCTGTGACGAATGCAACCGTACCGGCTACCGGGGCAGAATCGCCCTCTATGAGGTCATGACTTTTGCTGATGAGGTAAAGAGTGCCATCCTCGATGGAGCCAACACGATAGAATTAAAGAATATAGCGATCAAAAACGGCATGAAGAGCCTGCGACAGAGCGGTCTCAGCAAAATGCTCGAAGGAACTACAAGTTTCCAGGAGGTCCTGCGGGTAACCGCCCGAGATTAAGTTACGCCCAATTTAACCGGCATGACATAAGCAAATCAATATCTATTACGGAGCTAAACTATGGCCAGCTTACATGAGCTTCTGAAAATTATGATCGACAGAGGTGCCTCGGACCTTCACTTGACGGTTGCCAGCCCTCCGCAGATTCGGGTCGACGGTGTCCTTGAGGCCCTGGATCTTCCGCCTTTGACTGCGAATGAGACGACCCAGATGTGCTACAGTGTCTTAACCGACAGCCAGAAACACCGCTTCGAGAAAGAGAATGAGCTCGATCTCTCCTTCGGACTCAAAGGGGTCAGCCGCTTCCGGGCCAACATCTTTGTCCAGCGCGGCACGGCCGCCGGAGCTTTCCGGGCCATCCCTTACGAAATAAGGCCCTACGAGGAACTTGGCCTGCCGCCGGTCATTCATGAATTGCTCCGCAAACCCAGCGGTCTGATCCTGGTCACCGGCCCCACCGGCAGTGGTAAAAGCACGACTTTGGCATCAATGATCAATCAGGTCAACGAGGAGCGCCACGAACATATCATCACCATCGAAGACCCGATTGAGTTTATTCATACCCATAAAAACTGTATCGTCAACCAGCGCGAAGTCAAGGCTGACACTGAAAATTTCAGCAAAGCACTGCGCTATATTCTGCGCCAGGATCCGGATGTGGTTCTGGTCGGCGAACTGCGTGACCTTGAAACCGTAGCCTCAAGCCTGACTGTAGCCGAAACCGGGCACTTGACCCTGGCGACTCTGCACACCAACTCCTGCGCCCAGACCATCAACCGGATCATCGACATCTTTCCCTCACACCAACAGCCGCAAATCCGCTCGCAGCTCTCTTTCGTTCTCCAGGCGGTTATCTCCCAACAGCTTTTACCCCATCGCAGCGGCAATGGCCGGGTTCTTGCATTAGAACTGATGGTGCCCAATGCGGCCATCCGTAACCTGATCCGGGAAGACAAGGTACATCAGATCTATTCCCAGATGCAGGTCGGCCAGAGCCGATTTTCAATGCAGACCATGAACCAGTCTTTAGCTACGCTCTATCAGAGCGGTAAGATCACTTTGGATGATGCTTTCTCGAAGAGCAACGATCTGATGGAATTAAAACAGATGCTGGGGCAGATGGTCTGATAATGCCACCGGCAGAGCTGCGACAGAAAAGTAATCTCAATACATTTCGGTGCTCTAGCCAATCTTCAGCCTCAAAAATCCGACTGAAGATCGGCTATCTGCGTATAACGGTTTTTTCGCTATAAAAGGTTAAGGAAAAGTTATGGACACATTCAAGTGGCAGGGCAAAAACCGCCAGGGTAAAAAAGTTAAAGGTGAAACCGAAGCACTCTCGGAAAGCATCGTCACCCTGGGCCTGCGCAAGAAAGGCATTACCGATCTCAAAGTCAAAAAGAAACCCAAAGATATCGAGATCAACCTTCCATTTTTTAAAGCCAAGGTTCCGGAAAAAGATGTCGTCGTCTTTACCCGCCAGTTTTCAACCATGATTAACGCCGGCCTGCCGATCATTCAGTGCCTTGAAATCCAGGCGGATCAGCAGGAGAATAAAGAGTTCAAAAAGGTTCTGACCGCTATCAAAAATGCGGTTGAAACCGGCGAAACCCTGGCTGACGCTTTAAGGAAACATCCCACGGCATTTGATTCTCTCTACTGCAACATGGTTGAAGCGGGTGAAACCGGCGGGGCTCTGGATATCATCCTCGGCCGCTTGGCTTTTTTCATGGAAAAGAATATGAAGCTCAAGAAACAGGTCAAAGGAGCTTTAGTCTACCCGGCTTCGGTTATCACGGTGGCAATCATCGTTATCGCCATTATGATGATCTTCGTTATACCCGCGTTCCAAAAGATGTTTTCCAGTTTCGGATCGGATCTGCCGCTCTTAACCCAGATCATAGTCAATATAAGTGCCTTTTTGCGTGATAACGTTATATACATCATCATTGCTCTTTTTATCTCCGGCTACACTCTCAGAAAAACCTACCAGAAGAGTGACAAAGCCCACCATTTTTTCGATAACATGTTTCTGAAAATGCCGATCTTCGGTATGCTTCTGCGTAAGGTGGCGGTCGCCAAATTTACTCGTACCCTGGGAACCATGATCTCCAGCGGGGTGCCGATCCTGACCTCACTGGAGATTGTCGCCCGAACCGCCGGCAACGTGGTTATTGAAAAAGCTATCCTGGCAACCCGGGAGAGCATAAGCCAGGGTAAAACCATTGCCGAGCCCTTGATGGAGAGCGGTATCTTTCCGGCCATGGTCGTGCAGATGATAGCGGTCGGCGAGACCACCGGTGCCCTCGACCAGATGCTCAACAAAATTGCCGACTTTTACGACGATGAGGTAGACGCGGCGGTCGCCGCAATCACCTCCCTTATTGAACCCCTGCTGATGGTTTTTCTGGGGGGTATTTTGGGAACGATGATCGTTGGTATGTACCTGCCGATTTTCATGCTGGGCGAGGTCGTTCACTAGTAGACCTTATAAGGCAATATATTGGCGGGCGTACAGATAAACTTTTCAGGTTGCGAGCCTCAAGCCCCTATCAGTAAACTGCGGGAACATCCCTGAGAAAAGGGCGGCTCCGGCATTAAAACTGAAAAAAAATGGAGGTAGTCAGAACCGGCTCCGGGAGAGCATCAATAAACGATGAACACCAATATCCGCCTCCGTCCGCTGAAAAACATCCTGGCCTTTCGTCTACTGCTGATCACACTGTTGCTTGGCGCCCTGGTAGTTTTCGAATTCATCTGGCCCCATGAACAGACGACCCCGACCCCGGTCCCGCTGTACTGCTTTATAGTTTCAACCTACCTGATCAACATTGCCTACCTTTTGATACTGCCTAAGGTGGTCAATATCGAACGTTTTATTCAGCGGCAGCTACTGATTGACGCAACCCTGATTGCCGTCCTTCTCTATTTTACCGGCGGCTTCTACAGCCTTTTCTTTCCCCTCTTCTATCTCATTATTCTGGGCGGCTCCATCTATCTTGAGCGCCAGCACACCATCGCCCTGCTCTTTTACTGTACCTTCCTCTATCTCTTGATCATCTTTGCCCATACATTTAACCCCCTGCAACACATTTTTCCTCTGCCGCCTCTGATCAGCAGCAACCGCAAGATTGTCTCGGAACTATTTTTCAACTTAACACCATTTTACCTGTCGGCTTTTATCCTCCGCCTGATCGCCCAGGAGCGATTTGATACAAGAAGGCGCCTCCAGAAGACAACCCGGGACTTGAAAGAATCCCAGGATCTGAACAAACACATCATCGCCTCTATTGACAGCGGTCTGATAACCACCAACCGTGAACTGGCCGTAAGCTCAATTAACTATGCCGGCTCCAGCATCCTGGGACTCAACCGGGATCAGGTTTTTAACCGGGATCTCCGGCAGATTATCCCCAGCCTTAAACCCATGGAAATCATGCCCGGCCGCCGCCGCCACGAAATCAGCTACCAAAACCCCGAAGGCAGGAAACTTACTCTTGGCTTCTCCTTTGTACCTTTAATGAAAGGGCCATCTCATAACATCGGCTGGATTCTTATTTTTCAGGATTTAACCGACCTCAAAATAATCGAAAAAAAACTTCAGGAAGCCCGGAAAATGGCCGCCATCGGGCGTCTTTCAGCCGGCATCGCCCACGAGATCAGAAACCCTCTGGCCTCTATCAGCGGGTCGATTGAGCTGCTGGCTCAGGATCTGTCACCGGACGACGAAACCCATCAGCGCCTGTTACGAATTGTCTTGAAAGAGAGCAGCCGGCTGGACCACCTGATCAGTGACTTTCTCCGTTTTTCCCGGTTTGAAAGCCGCCGGCAGACAGATACCGACGTTATCGGCCTGCTGAAAGATATGGTTTTTCTCTTTCGCTCCCAGTTTCCTGAAACCGTTTTTCAGGAAGCCTTCCACAGTTCCAGTTTTATCATCAAAGCCAGTCCCGAACAACTCGAACAGATATTCTGGAATCTGCTCCAGAACTCCCTTGAGGCGATGGATAAAAAAGGTCAGATAACCATCTCCAGCTCCGCCGACAGGCAGACTTTCACCGACAACAACAGCTCTTCCCAGATAACCGTTACGATAACCGACAACGGCCCCGGAATTGACAAAAAAGTTGCGGAAAAGATCTTCGAACCGTTCTTCACAACCAAAGCCTCAGGAACCGGGTTAGGACTCTATATCGCTTTTCAGTTGACTCAGGTCAATAATGGCAGTATCCATCTGGAGAAGAGATCCGACAACCAAACCGGCACCTGCGCCCGGATAAGCTTCCCCGGTAGCCCCCGGAAAAATTCAACAGTGACCCGGCCACCGGACAATTAAAAATGGTATTGAACGATATGCATAATCTACCCTCCGACAACAAATTTCACATCATGGTCGTTGATGACGAACAGAGCATGTGTGAATTTCTAGAGATCATCCTGCTGCGCAATAATTACCGGGTCAGCTGTTTCACGGATGCCTTTGCCGCCGTCGGCAGCCTGGAGACGACAAATTACGATCTGGTTATAAGCGATCTGAAAATGCCCACGATGAGCGGCCTGGAGATGCTGCGTACCGTCAAGAAAAAGAGCCCGACCACCGAGATGATAATGATAACCGCTTTCGCTTCAACAACCTCGGTGATTGATGCCATGAAGAACGGGGCCTTTGACTACATCAACAAACCATTCAAGGTTGACGAAATTCTTTTAACCATTGAAAAGGCACTCAAGAACTCGCAGCTGCAGCGGGAGAATCTGAGGCTGCACAAAGAGTTGGAAAAACGTTTCGGATTTGACAATATTATCGGCAAAAGTTCTCCGATGATGGCCATCTACGAGATCATAAAACAGGTCTCCCCGACTAAAACCAATATCCTGATCTGCGGCGAATCCGGCACCGGCAAGGAGCTCGTAGCCCGAGCCATCCACTTCTCCGGCCCCAACCGGGAGCAGCCTTTTGTCGCGGTCAACTGTGCCGCGATCCCGGAGCAGCTGCTTGAAAGTGAACTTTTCGGACATACTAAAGGTGCCTTTACCGGAGCCGTCAGTGACTCCAAAGGCTATCTCGGCGCCGCCGACGGCGGCACCCTCTTTCTCGATGAGATCGGCGAAATTCCTCCGGCTCTGCAGGTCAAGATTTTGCGGGTTCTCCAGGAGAAGTGTTTCCAGAAGATCGGCAGTCCCAAAGAGATCAGCGTTGACCTGCAGTTTATCGCTGCGACCAATCGTGACTTAAAAAGCATGGTTGACAGCGGTAAATTTCGTGAAGACCTCTTTTACCGGCTTGATGTTATCCGCATCGACCTGCCGCCGTTAAGAGAGCGGCCGGAAGACATCCCTCTGCTGCTTAAACATTTTCTACGTAAATACAATCAGGAATATAAACGTGATCTCAAAGGCTTCACTCCGGAAGCGACTCAGGCCCTGATGGATTACGACTACCCCGGGAATATCCGCGAGTTGGAGAATATTATCGAACGCTGCATCGTTCTGGAAACCAATAAAGAGATCATCTCCGCAACGACTCTGCCTCAAATTTTACGGCAGCAAACTACCGATTCTCTAGCTACGACCCTGCCGGATGAAGGACTTAATCTGGAGGAGGTCGTTACCCGGCTGGAAACCAGCCTGATCAAACAGGCTCTGGAAAAAGGCCACGGCAATAAAACCAGGGCCGCAAAACTGCTCGGTTTAAGTTTTCGTTCTCTGCGCTATCGCCTGGATAAATATAATTTATAAAACCTGGAAAAAAGTAAAACCTGGGAGTTCATAAGGATGAGCGTTAACTCGCTGGAAAAACTGTTTAATCCGCAGGTTATTGCCGTCGCGAAAGGTCAGTCCGGAGCCGAGGCGGAGGTCGATATCAAACTGGATGAGCTGTTGATTAACCTGCTGACTACTGCCCGTCCACGCACCATCTACTTAATCCAGATAAAGGCGGATAACTCCACCAGCGGTTTTATACAGAAAGAGTCTCTGGCAGAGATCAACGAAACGATCGACCTGCTCTTTCTGACCTGCCCCCTGCAAGAACTGCCGCACTTCTTCACGGAATCAATCCTCAAAAAAACTTCAATCATAGTAATCAACAAGAATATCACCTCAAGTCATGACCGGGAAATCCTGGACCAGATCAGCCGGGCCGCTCAGCTACACAATACCCGGGTCATCGGTGTCAACTCCAGTGGTATCCTGAGCCCGCCAATACAACTTAACCTCTCTACTCATCCGCAGCTGCCGGCAGCCGGGAAAATTGCTTTCTTCTCACAAAGCGGTGCGGTTTTCGGTACCATTCTGGATCTGGCCAGAGAACTTGATATAGGTTTCAGTCATATCGCCAGTGTTGGTTCACTGGTTGATGTTGATTTCGGCGATCTCATCGATTTTGTCGGCAATGATCCTGAGGTTGAAGCGATCATGCTCTACATTGAGAACATCCGTAATGTAAAAAAATTTATCAGTGCCTGCCGTTCAGTTTCCCGGATCAAACCCATAATTGCCATCAAGAGCGGCCGCCATCCCAGAATCCATGAAATCCTCAAACCCCGGGTTTTTGCTAAAATCGGTGCCGGCCCGGTCTATGACAGCGCCTTCAGACGGGCCGGAATCGTCTCCGTCAACAGCCTCAAAGAGCTGGTTCTGGCCGGGCGCTCGCTCTCACGCCGCAATATCCCGACCGGTGACCGGCTCGCCATCATTACCAACTCCGGCGGCATCGCCATATTCGCAACCGACAACCTGCTCTTCAACAAGATTGAGCCAACCCCTCTCTCCCTGCAGTTAACCAATGAACTGCGGCAGATAATTCCCCATAAACTGATTCAAAACCCAATTGACATCGGGGGTACGAACGATACCGACACATTCGCGACCGTCATTAAGGCCTGCCTCAAGAGGCGGGAATTTGATGCCCTGATTATCCTGGCTGCCGCCCACCATAAACTTGATCCACGTAAACTGATCAAAGAAGTGCAGAAAGAGCTGGAGTCAAACTACTGCGCCGTAACCTATGCCTGGATCAATGCTAAACCTAAAGACCGCCGCATTGCCGCCCCTTTGGCCCGCCGAGGAGTTTATGTCTATTTCAGTGTTCCCGCGGCCCTGAACGCCTATCTCTACAGCCGCCGCTACCGCCACAAACTTAACCAGTTAACCGCTTTAACTCCTCGCTTTCAACGGGACTACAAGATTCAGCATTTCAATTCTAAAGATTTCCTGACACCTTTCGTGAGTGAAGATATCAGCGAACTCCCGCATGAAGCAGCTTTAGAATTTCTTCGGGCCTACGGTTTAACCCCGTCAAACCCGATTAAGCCCCAACCAAAGCGGCAGCTGTTGCTCAAGCTGGGAACCGCGACCGACATCGAATTCGGCCCCTATCTCTATCTGGGGTTAGATGGAGTCGCGGCTGAGATCGAACCCGCTCTCTCAATCATGCTTCCTCCCATCAATCCGTTTCTGGCCCAGGTGATGATCTCTCGTTCACCAATCGACCGGGCTTTACAGAAACGAAGCAGTAAATTAAATGAAGGGCTGGCCATCATCTTTCTGCAGCTGGCGGCCGTCATAACCGACAATCCGGAGATAGAGAGCATGGAGCTCTATCTGAGTGAAAATGCAGAAGAGACCTTCAATCTTAAATCCGGCCCAATGCGTATCCGTAAGAGCCTGATTGAGGCTCCCCGCCACCTGGTAATCGCTCCCTATCCGGCAGAGTATGAATTTCGAGAGCAGCTCAAAGACGGCCGGAAAATCATGATCCGACCGATTCGGCCTGAGGATGAAGAGCTGCACTACGAACTCTTCAAATCACTCTCAAGGCAAACCAACTATTTCCGTTTTTTCAGCTACCGGCGCCACCTGACTCATGAACAGGCAGCCCGTTTCACCCAGATCGACTATGACCGGGAGATCGCAATAATCGCTCTGCTCAAAGAAGCCGGCCGGGAACGCTCAATTGGAGTTAATCGTCTCACCTATCAGGCCCGCAGCAACCAGCACGAGTTTGCGATCGTGGTTGCCGATGAGTTTCAGGGCAGCGGGGTGGGAGCAATCCTCATGCGACGCCTGTTGGAAATCGCCCGGGATCGTCAGATAAAACAGATTATCGGAGTTGTGCTGGCGGAGAACCTGAAGATGATCAACTTCTGTAAATCATTCGGTTTCAAGGTCAGAGATCAAGATGGCAGCAGTATCAATTTCTACCTTGATCTTTAAATGCGAAAGATTAAATTATAACTGATTGAGCTCCTTTAGACTGATTACTTTTGACTCAGCGACAATCAGGTGATCCAGCAGCCTGATACCTAGAACCGACGCCGCATTTTTAAGCTCGGTGGTAATCCGGACATCCTCGGCTGAAGGTGTCAGGCTGCCGCCGGGGTGGTTATGAGCCACGAGGATGGCCGCGGCCCGGTATTTAAGTGCCCGGCTTAAAACCTCCCGCGGATAAACCACACTCATATCCACAGTTCCCCGATGAATCACCTCACTTCGAATCAGACGATGGCGATTATCCAGAAAAAGGACTAAAAACTGCTCTTTCGGCAGACCCTCAAGCCGGGCCCGGCAGAGATGGGCAATCTGACTCGCGGAAGTAACACTCTGCCGCTCAATATCCGGAGCTTCAAGATAGAGGATAAGCAGCTCGCGACACAATTTGAGTAAAAGAGCACTGTGCAGACCGATTCCCGGGATCTCCTGCAGACGATCAAGAGGGGCATCGATAACCTTTTTCAAGGTCGTAAAGTTCCGCAGCAGCTCCTTGGCCACCGGCTTCACGTCCCGCCTCGGAATGGCGTAACTCAGCAACAGCTCTAAAGCTTCATAATCATGCAAACCGTCCAGACCATGATTCAAGAAGCGCTCTTTTAAGCGCTGACGATGACCACAAACATCTGCTTTTTCGCTTTCTCTTTTTTCCGCAGCCATAATTTCTTTATCTCAAGTTTAAATCAATCCGACTTTGGCCTTGATTTTTTCGCCCCAAGTTCATAGTATACAGAAACACTTTTATCCTTAAAAACAAAAATATAAATTAATCAGATGATAAGGAACTCTCTATTATGAAGATTGCAATTTCCGGTAAAGGCGGTGTCGGTAAAACGACTCTGGCCGGGACTCTGGCCCGGGTAATCGCGGCAACTGAACACAAAGTTCTGGCAATTGATGCCGACCCCGATGCCAATCTGGGATCAGCACTGGGCTTTAATCTGGATGAGGTTGAGAAAGTCGTACCGGTTGCGGAGATGACTGATTTCATCCAGGAACGTACCGGCTCCCGCAAAGGCACATACGGCGGAACCTTTAAGCTCAATCCGAAGGTTGACGATATTCCCGAACGCTTCAGTCTGAGCCGAGAGAACTTGAAACTGCTGGTTCTCGGTACCATCCCCGAAGGCGGCGGCGGCTGCTACTGCCCGGAAAGTGTGATCCTGAAGTTTCTTTTGCGCCACATTCTCCTGCAGCGCGACGAGAGTATCATCCTCGATATGGAAGCCGGACTCGAACATCTGGGCCGCGGCGCCACCCGGGGCATTGATGCTTTCATAGTCGTCGTTGAACCGGGTTCCCGAAGCCTGAAAACCGCCCGGCAGATCAAGAGACTGGCAGCCGACCTGGGAGTTGACCGGGTCTATGTCGTCGGTAATAAACTCAGCCAGGAAAATGACCGGGATTTTATCACCGACAACCTCGAAGGGATGAAGGTCCTGGGGTTTCTTGACTATGATCAGGAGATCGTCACTGCCGACCGGCGGGATCAGGCCCCTTATGAGGTCAACCCGAAGATAGCAGAAAATGTCCGGGGGATATACGAAAATCTCAAACAGGAACTTGCCGAAGAGTAACCGGTTATCTGAGTCCGGCAGCAATCTGCCGGGCTCAGATCAACTTTACTGTTTTCCGGCTCTCGCCTGAATCAGACAGATTTAAGCTGATGAGCGCTTCTTTTGACACTCACGGCTGCAGAAATAACCTCCGGGATGCCGCCGACCGGCGGCCAGAGCCTCATCTTCCGGAACGTAGAGACCACACTCAAGACATTTCACCATCTTCTCACCGGAAGCCGTTCGGTTTCGGCTCTCCGGATTACTGTCCGGGGCTACCGGCCGACCACGCAAGAGACGAAAAAAGAGATACCCTAAACCTACCCATAATATCAATCTAAACACTTAATTTACCTTAATTTTTAACGACCTTATTCTTAACGGCTTTTTCCCCGGCCGTATCCGGCTTATTCCCGGAATCCATTTTATCGATAAATTTCCCCGGCATCCGCAGGAGCCGAACCGGGGTCTTAAAAAACCTCTGCACCATGCCGACAAGATTACTTCCCATACCGGCAATAGTGTGGGTTTTGATCTTTACATCGTCAAACGAACCTCTGACCGTTACCGGAATGACCACAAAGGTTTTGTTACTGCCGGTCATGATATAACCGACCAAAGGAATCGAGGCAAGTATTTTATCTACCGTCTGCAGGGGCTGGATTCCAAATTTAAGATCCAGCTGATCGTTGATAAAGTCGATATTACCGCTGCCGAAAAGATTAAATGCCGGGCCCTGCATATCAAATTCATCAACCTCAAACTGACCTCCGACAATCAAACCTTTATAGGTGAGCTCTTTGTAGGGAACCCCGCGATCAACGCTTAATTCGGGCAGATGCAGAGAGGCAAATTGTGAAAGGTTAAGTAAGGAACTGATATTGGCAATCAGGGTAAAGCGCTTGAGACTGCCATCATGAAAATTAAAATCGAGTTCGCCGTCAAGACTCTCTTCCCAGTTCCTGACCGAATCTCCCTGCCAGTAAAGATCCAGACTGACTAACCCCTCTCCCCCCGACATCGGCAGACCCCGGTCGGGGTTTTTCAGGTAGTCATTAAGATGCTCAAGGCTGACATTCTCAAGCTGAGACTCAAGCATGAAAGAGTCATCAGCGAACCGCCAACCCGCATAGATATTAAATGTACCCTCAAATGAGCGGCCGGTAAACCGGCTCACATTGATTCCGGCCGCGTTGACAAGACAGGCACATTCAAGCCCGTCAAGCTCAACATGCTGTAAACGCATGTGCTTAATCCGGGTTTTGAGGTTAAGATCGTGACGGGCTAGTTTCGGTTTCCAGGAGATTAATGATTTTACCCGGTCTTCAACTACGGTTTCAGCCAGATCTTCGAGAACAGTAAGCTTGACCGGTTCATTCTGCGACCCGTCAGCAAGTACTTTTTCAGTCACTTCCGACTCTTGCTGCGGCTCATCACTCTTAACCGAAAAAAGCGTATCAAAATCGAGATCTTCAGCCTCAATTTCGATATCACCCTGCAACCTGTCTAATAATTGTAGTTTGCCGGAAAGACTAACCCGCCCACGCTCTCCACCCCAGAGCCAGCGACACTTCTCAATGGTTATCGGAGTATCAGCCCCCCCTCCGTCCAGGGAGAAGTTGAAATCTTTAAGATGGCGCCACAAACTCCCGATGCGACTCTCCTTACCAGCCATATCCACCGGCAAAATTAACTCGTTGACAACCCCATTGAGCGAAAAACTCAGTTCAGGTTTATCCTCACCAAACTGCATATCTCTCAAGGGAAAATCATCCATATCCAGGCATGAACTTTTTATCTTTCCGGCAAGCAGATAACCATCCGTCACTTCGGTCTGTTGCAAACTACCCTGAAAGGAGAAATCCGACCTCCCCCGTTTGAGATCAAGCTGCTTGAAAATAATATTTTTCTGATCAAACTCAGCCTCGCAGCTTAAACGGTCAAGCTTTTCTGCAAGAAAAGGCAGAGACAACTCACCCCAGTCCAGATTCATCCTACCTGAAAGTTTGATCTTGGACTGAGTACTGTTATCACTTCTTAAACTGATCTGCAGAGATGAGGGACCGGTTTTCGCCCCGCTGATATTATATTGCTCACCCGACAAGATATTCAACTGCCCGGGGGTAAAATCAGTAGACTCGGCAGTAAGGTTAAGACTATAAGGCCGGCCATTATCCGTCTGCAGGAAGAACCCAGGCCCGGGAAGCGTGCCCTGCAGGTTTACCGGCAACGTCGCTAAATCAAAGCTTGCCGACTCTATCTGCAAACTATTATCATCAAGTTTTAATAGAGCACTGCCGTTTTTTGCCTTTTGCGGAATTCCGGCCAGCACAAACGAGATATCATGACCGCTGAAGTTTCCGTTCCAATGTATCCTTTCCGGTTGGGCGAGCGGCCCGGAAAAATTCAGTTTTCCGGCAATCAGGCCCTGCTCAAAAGCTATCGGCAAAACCTCCTTTTTCACATCCGCCGATCTCTTTTCAGCTCCGAAGATATTATCCGAAAATCGGTTAAGCCCTTTTACATAAAGCTTTAACTGGCCGGAAAAAAGGGTTTCGATCCCGTTATAGATATTATTTAATGTCAAAGACCCGGACTTACAGGAGATCAGATCCGGAATCGACCAGTCAAAATCTTTTAAAATAAGCTTATTATCCGCAAATTCTGCTTCCGCTTTCCCGATCAGAAATGACGGTATACTTCCGGCACCCGCAAAAGATAAATTTTTTCCATATATACGCCCACCGATTATCCCGACCAGCGGCTTTTTATCAATCAGGTGTGTAATTTTCCGATAATCACCTTTGAGAAAGGCTTCTCCAACCTTCAGGGTTCCCTGACCCTTAAGTTTGCGGCAGATTGCATGAATTTTCTCCGGTATAATCTTCCAGGGGAGCAGAGGCATTATCTTCCCCGGAGTTAAATTCATACTGCCGAGCCGGGCCTCAATGGTTCCGTCGATACCCCGCCGGGCCTCATGCAGCAGACAGTAGCCATGCACTTTCAGGCCGTCGGCATCAATCGTACAGTTACGGGTCTCTATGGTATTATAGCTGTCGGCCAGGCGGAAATCATAATCAACCGCTAAACGCTCAAATTCAAGCTTCTGCTGAAAAACCTGCTGATAATCAAGTTCCGCCTGATGCAGCGTAATCCGCCCCTGAGAACGAAAGAGACCGAGCAGACTACCATCATAATTTGCGTCTATATCGACCCGGCCGCCGATAAAACGCATCGGCACATACTTTTGATAGTAAGGGAAATAGGTTCCCGCATTAAGGTTTTCCGCCTGAACCTTACAATCTAAAATCATCTTGCCAGGCTCTAATGGCAGCCTAATATGAGAGAGACTTCCTTCGATATTTAAGCTACCGTCACCACCTTTATCAGTAACCGTGGCAGTAAGCTTAAATTTAGTTTGTAAGTCGGTCGCCGGCCAGGAAAAAAACAGATTCAGATGTTTAACCCTGGTCGTCATCGGCGAGAGGCCGAAACAGGCATCCGTAAACTCTACGCTCCCGTCGACAACCTCCACCAGAGCCCCGCTGACTTCTGAATCAACCTTCCAGCCGGCAGGTGCTATATCCCTATTCGGACCACCGGCACTGCCGGCGGAAGTTTGTAAAAAATTGTTCAGAGTGGATAGCTTCCGGTCAAGTTGGAGTGTGAGCGCCGGCCGTACCAGAGTCAAACGCGCCAGATGGAGGCGTTTTTCCAGAAGCCGGTGAAAATCGAAATTGGCGATAATTGTCGTAACCAGGAGATGCTGCGATCCGGATTTATCGTAGACCCTGACCCCGTCGATCCGCAGGCCCGGACCGTGTTTATAGGTCAGGCTCAGTTTTCCAACCGAGACTTCACCGGCAAGTTGCAATTGCAGATATTTAACTATTTTAGGACGATAGTTGTCCAGATCAAGCAGGTTCGGCAAACTGATCAGCAACAGGAAAAAACTCAGCAGCAGAGCCCCGCCCAAACGGGCCGGCCAGCGCCATCTTTCTCTATTTTTACTGAACAAAACCTGTCTCCCCAAAAACTTCATAACTAAAGCTTCTCGACTAACGCAAAAGATAGACCATAAAGCTCATAAAAACAGACTATCGCGACGGATTTACACCCTGCCGGATAACCTAGAACAACTGTTATTACCACCTGCAAACTTCTTTTTGAAGTTAAAAGCTCTTAATTATTTCACTAAAGCCTTAGAGCTTACAACCCCACCCGAGCCAGAGTCAAAGCCGTAACTGAAACAGCCCCCGCACGCTTAAGAACAGAGGCCACCGTATTAAGTGTAGCCCCCGTAGTCAGAACATCATCACATAAAAGAATATTTCGTCCCTTTACAGATTCCGGATCAGGAACAGCAAAGGTACCAATGTCCAGATTAGCCGCTCGCTCCCGACGATCAAGAGAAGCCTGCTGCGGGGTGTTAACACTCTTCACCAGTTGATGTGATAAGGGTAAATTAAGCTCTTTCGCGCTACATGAAGCGAGAAAAAGAGCCTGATTGAAATTACGCCGGGCAAGGGCTTTACGAAATAAGGGTACGGCGACAACCAGATCCAGGTTGGACTCCGACAGGCGCAGACGGGAGAGAGTCAGCTGCATTAAAAGTGTGATCAGCGGAAAAAATTCGTTGCGGTGATGGTATTTCCAGGCGGGAATAATCCTGGCTGCGGCTCCGGCATAGTGATAACCGGAAAAAACCTGATCAATCGCTGACAAATGATCAGGCACAAAACTGCTGTCACATACCTCGAGCTGGCGGCTACAGGATAAACAGAGGTAGTTCGCCATTGTTCCTTTGGCCGGAACCGAAGCCAGAGGATGCGTAAGAAACTGTGAACACAGCAGACAACGGCGGGGAGAAATGATATCGAACAGAGTGGAGATATAGAGGAGTTGTGATTTCACCTGCTTGCTTGCAAAAGGCTCACTCCGGTCATCGCCTGCGGCACTTCGATCCCCATAATCTGCAACATGGTCGGAGCGATATCAGCCAGAATCCCGCCTTCCCGCAGCTTTTGCTGAACATCTTCACCACCGTAAAGAATCAGAGGTACCGGATTGCTGGTATGGGCCGTGGCCGGTTTTCCCGACTCATCCAGCAAGGCTTCAGCATTACCGTGATCAGCGGTGATTAGAGCCGTAATACCTTTTTCACTGAACTTTTCCAGAACCATACCGAGACAGGCATCGACCGTTTCACAGGCTTTAACCGCGGCCTGGAAAAAGCCGGTATGGCCAACCATATCACCATTGGCGAAGTTGAGAACAATCAGGCCGTAAGGTTTTTGATCCAGACGTTCAATAAGCTTTTCAGCCACCAGTTTCGCACTCATCTCCGGTTTCAGGTCGTAGGTTTTCACCTCCCGGGGAGAAGGAACCAGAATCCGCTCTTCACCGGCATAGGGCTCCTCGCGACCACCGTTGAAAAAAAAGGTGACATGGGCATATTTTTCGGTTTCGGCGATCCGCAACTGCGATAGCCCCAGATTCGACACCACTTCACCCAGACCGTCTACCAGTTTCTGGGGCGGAAAGGCCACCGGCAGATCGAAATCGGCATCATACTCCGACATACAGACATAGACCGCCGGCTTAGGAAAGACCGGTCTTTTGAAACCGGCAAAATCATCCTGCGTCAGAGCCAGGGTTATCTCCCGGGCCCGATCGCCCCGGAAGTTAAAAAAGATCACCCCGTCTCCAGCTCTTATAAGAGATTTCTCCTCCCCGTCGGCAACGATAACCACCGGTTCGATAAACTCGTCAAAAACCTGACGTTCGTAAGATTCTTCCACGGCCCGGATCGGGTCGATAAACGATTCACCCTCGCCTAATACCAACGTTCGCCAGTGCTGTTCCACACGCTCCCAGCGCTGGTCGCGATCCATGCCATAAAAACGGCCTCCCAGGGTCGCGATTCGGCCGCGGCCGAGCCGGGTTAAAAAATTCTCCAGGCGGCGGACGAACCCCAAGCCGCTGTCCGGGGCGGTGTCACGACCATCCAGAAAAACGTGGACGTAAATCTTTTTCAGACCGCGTTCAGCCGCAATCTGCAGAAGCGCCTCAAGATGATCCTGATGACTGTGAACCCCGCCATCCGACAACAACCCTAAAAGATGCAGGGCCTGTCCCTCAACGGCGGCGGCCGCGAAAGCCCGGTTTAAAACCGGGTTGTCCGCCAGGGTACCATCTTCAATGGCCCGACTTATACGAGTGAGATCCTGATAGACAATTCGGCCGGCCCCGATATTGGTGTGGCCGACTTCCGAATTCCCCATCTGCCCGGCCGGCAGTCCCACATCCAGACCGCTGGCGCTGAGCCGGGTCGCCGACGGCCCCTGAAAAAGACGATCGAACACCGGAGTTTGAGCGGCGGCAATGGCATTACCGGGTCCCGGGGCGGCCAGGCCCCAGCCATCCAGAATAACCAGAGCAACCGGTTGTGGAGAAGGAGAGCTTTCAGACAAAGGAGCAGATCCTCTCAGATATATCGTAACTGTTGTAGGTACTGCAATGGGGACAGCGATATTTCCAGTCCGGTGAAAGACGCCCGCAGTTTTCACAGACAAAAACCGGTTCCAGGCGTTCGGAACAACCCAAAGCCCTCTTGAAGTGATCAACCGCAATCTCTAAACGATGCTCCTTACGACAGGCAAGTTCCCCGGCCAAGACTTCCAGCAGAGGCCCGTCAAAACCACTCTCACGCAGCCTTTTAGCGGCCACTTCAGCCTCATCAAATTTCTGATTTTCGAGACAGAAACGAGCATAAAGCCAGCGGGCCGGACGATATTCGGGATTACGGGATAGCACTTTACGATATAATTTCAAGGTCTTGGCAGAGCTGTTATCGGGGTCATCCAAAACCTGCAGTTTCTCGATTTCAAGCAGGAAAATTGCACTCGGCTTTTTCCAGAAACCACTCTTGAGTACACTTAATCCATCACTCGCCTTCTCTTCCATCTCCGCCTTGAGCAGGTAAGCGGCAATATGCTCTTTATCACTGTCAAGAGCCAGTTTCAGAGAGGCCGCGGCACCCTCCCGATTACCCGCCAGCCAATGCCGCCGGGCCAGTTCGTAGGCACAGTTGGCAATTCCGGCAATCGCCCGCTTTTTCTCCTCCGAACCCTTGGCTTCACTTTTGCTGATCTCCTGCCAAACCTCCAGAGCCTCGCGCCAGTAACCACGGCTGCCGAACTGTTCGACCAGCATCGTCATCAAGGCTCGGTTGCGTGGATAACGGGATTTCATGAACAGCAGCTGATTGGTCATCCGTAACGGATCATCAAGACCTTTAAGTGCCTGAATCCGATACCACTGCAGACGCGGATCCTCAGGGTTATATTTCATCGCCACATCCAGAGTTTTCAAAGCTTGATCCGGCTGCCGTTCACGTAACTGCAAACGAACCAGAGCCAGAGTTGCCTCCATATTCCCCTTATCGAGCTTTAAAACCTTATTCAAGCTGGCCACCGCCTTTTTGGTATCACCCTTAAAACCGGCTTCAACCCCTTCCCGCAGCGCCTGTCTGGCGGCCGCCTCTCTTTTGTCCTTGAAGCGGCGGGCAAAATCACCAATCTGCCGTCGCAGTGCCAGAAGTGAGAAAAAAATGCCGCTGCCGAAACCGCCCAGAGCCGCAGCCATAAGCAGAAAAAACGGCATGGTTCCATTAAATTTCAGGCCTTCGCTCAAAGCGACCGAGGTCTCGACCGAGTTGATATTAACGATATAGGCAACCCCCAGAATAACCAGCAAACCACCAAAAAACATTATACGGTAGAGCATCAGATAAATCCATAAAGTTAAAAGGTTAAAAGGTCGGTTAAAAATCAGTAATGGTAAGGCTCATTCTTTATAATAGTCATCGCCCGATAGAGCTGCTCAAAAAGAAGCAGACGGGCCAGTTCATGCGGAAACGTCATCGCTGACAGTGAGATCAAATGATCGGCCTCCCGGCGCAGAGACGGATCATAACCGAAAGGCCCGCCGCAGAAGAAGACCAGGCGCTGATGCCCGGCCATAATCATTTTTTCCAGAAAGGCGGCAAACTCACGGCTGGTCATCGGTTTCCCGCGTTCATCCAGAAGCAGTTTCAGGCCCGCAGGTTTCTGGAACTCGTGCAGAAGTTTGGGGCCCTGACGCCTGCAGAAAGCCTCCGGACTTTCCCGTTTACCGGGCTTTCCCTCTTTAATCTCTTTCGTCTCACAAGTAAAGTAGCGATTTATCCGCCGCCGGTATTCATCCAACTCGCGACAGTAGATACTGTTTTTGGTTTTACCGACCAGCATTAAAAGCAGTTGCATTATATTAATCCGGGCGGCATCTTACCCTTCAATCCCTGAGACCCCGACCGCTTGCCGTTGATCGTAGATAACCGGAGCGTCACGCCAGACCCCCTCGAGATCATAGTGCCGCCGAATCTCATCATAAAAAACATGAACCACCACATCACCGTAATCAAGCAGCGCCCAGCGGCCGCTCTGCAAGCCATCGCTGCCCAGAGAAATATAGTCGTGTTTTTTCATCTCCTGCGACAGGAACTCACTGACAGACTGAACATGGCGATCAGAGTTGCCACTGGCCACGATCATGGTATCGGTCACCGACGAAAGTCCACGAAGATCGAGGATAACAATCTCCTCGGCTTTCTTCTCTTCAAGCAAATCCTTAATCAGAAAAATTTTTTTTCTATCCTCTGCAGCCAACGGCTTTTTTTCAGTCATTTATTATACAACCCGTGTTCCGAAATGTAATTAGCCACGCCATCCGGCACCAGATAGCGCAGTGAGCGACCGGCGGCCGCCTCCTTACGCACCATACTGGAAGAGATATCAAGCCGGGTCACAGCCATAAAATGGAGTCTATGTCCCGATCTATGTTTATAGCAGCCTCTCTTTTCATAGCAAAATTCACCTTTAAGCGCAAATGGAAAAAGGGGTTCAGGAAAAACATCATCTTCCAGAGCAAAACCGGCACGGGAGATAACGATAAAATTGGCCAGACCGAAAAACTCGGGGAAGGCCTGCCAGGTAGCAATCTCACTCCAGACATCTCCGCCGATCACAAAATAGATCTCCGCCGCCGGGAAACGCCGCTTGAAATATTTAATCGTGGTAACCGAATAGGAGGTCCCGCTGCGGCGGCACTCATAGGCGCTGACCTCAAGAAAGGGGTTGCCGCGGCGCGCCTTACGTACCATCAGCAGACGTTTTTCCGCCGCCGCCATATCGGCCTCGCCTTTATGAGGCGGCCGGGCCGAAGGTACCAGATAGAGCTTTTCCAGAGCGAAACTCTGGCGCACCTCTTCAGCCACCCGCAGATGACCGAAGTGGATGGGATTAAAGGTTCCGCCAAAGATACCGATGCGTTTACTCTCTGATCTGCCCATTACCATAGACAATATATTTGGTTGTGGTCAGCCCCTCCAGTCCCATCGGGCCGTAGGCATGCAGTTTCGTCGTGCTGATACCGATCTCAGCTCCGAGACCCATCTGGCCGCCGTCGGAAAAACGGGTCGAAGCATTGACCATAACCACCGAAGAGTTGATCCGCCGCAGAAAATCCTGGGCCCGCTGATAGTCACGGGTAACGATCGTTTCCGTATGATCGGAACCATATTCGACGATATGCGCGATCGCTGCATCGAGATCGTCAACCACCTTGACCGCGATAATCAGATCAAGATATTCGGTTTCCCAATCGGACTCAGCCGCCGGGATCAACCCCGGAACCTGAGCACAGGTTCGCGCGCAGCCCCTGATCTCAACCCCGCCGTCCTTTAAGGCATCGACCAGCTCCGGCAGAAACCCGGCGGCCATCTCCTGATGCACGAGTACGGTCTCGGCGGCATTGCAGACCCCGGGCCGATGAGTTTTGGCGTTTAGCACGATATTTTTCGCCATCTCCGGGTCGGCGCCGTTATCAACATAAACATGACAGACGCCTTTATAGTGTTTTATCACCGGAATGCGGGAGTGCTCGACAACGAAACGGATCAGACCCTCTCCCCCGCGCGGAATGATAAGGTCAATCTCATCCTCGCAGGCGAGCAGATAATTTATCGCCTGGCGCTCGGTAAAGGGAACCACCTGCACCACAGAAGCGGGAATTGCCGTAGTCTCCAGGGCTTCGTGGAGTACCTCAAGAACAGCCATATTCGAATGAAACGCCTCCGAGCCGCCCCTTAAGATAACCCCGTTCCCGGATTTCAGACAGAGCCCGGCGGCATCGGCGGTAACATTGGGACGCGACTCATAGATCATCCCGACAACCCCCAGCGGAATCCGCATCTTGCCGATCTGCAGCTGATTCGGCCGCCGCCACATTCTGACTATCTCCCCGACCGGGTCGGGAAAAGCCGCCACTTCCTCCAAACCCGCCGCCATGCCTTCAATCACCTGGTCACTCAAGGTCAGACGATCGATCATGGCCGGGCTCAAACCGTTCTCAAGCGCCTTATCGAGGTCAAGACGATTTTTATCCTGGAGAAAGTCACGCCGTTTTCTCAGGTTGGCGGCCATAGCCCGCAGCGCCAGATCCTTCTCTCTGGTAGATGCCGCTGCCAGGGTCCTGGCGGCGGCTTTAACTGCAACCGCCAGATCCTTAATCTTTTTTTCGATACTCATACTCTTATCCTGTTTAACCGCAATTTAAGTCTACAAACGGGCCAGATTATCCCGGTGAATAACATCGGCCCCGGCATCATAGCCTAAACACTTAACTATCTCACGCGAATGCAGGCCGGCAATTTTCTTGACATCGGCAGCGCTGTAGGCCGTAAGCCCCCGGGCGATTTCAACTCCCTCAGGATCAAAACATGAAACCGGATCACCGACCCCAAAATCTCCTTCCACCCGGACCACACCTTTTGGCAGGAGGCTGGTACCCCGCTCCAGCAGAGCCTTGACCGCGCCCCGGTCGAGATAGAGACCACCTTTAGGCTCCACGGCAAAAGCGAGCCAGTGCTGGCGGCAGCTTAACCGGTTACTTCCCGGCAGAAAAATGGTTCCTTCATCTTCCGCCGCCAGCACCCGGGCCATCACCCCGGGCCGCCGGCCATTGGCGATCACCGTCGGAATTCCGTAAGCCGCAGTTTTACGGGCGGCTTCAATTTTACTGAGCATACCCCCGGTACCGGTCTCACTCTTGCCGACACAGGCGAACGCGGTTATCTCATCATCGACCTCACCAACCAGAGAGATCAGAGAGGCCGTGCCTGAATCCCTGGGGTTACAGTCGTAAACACCGTCCAGATCAGTCAGAAGAAGTAATAGATCAACCTCAGCCAAAGAGGTCAAAAGAGCGGCCAGATTATCGTTGTCACCGAATTTTATCTCCCGCACCACGACCGTGTCATTCTCATTTACCAGGGGTAGAATCTCATTATCCAACAGTACTTTAAGGGTATTGCGGGCATTGAGATAGCGCCGCCGGTTGCGAATATCATCCGCTGTCAGCAGAACCTGAGCCACGGCCACGCCGTGCTCAATAAACTCCGTCTCATACTGGCGCATCAGCCGCAACTGACCAATCGCGGCACAGGCCTGTTTTTCCGGAATAGTCAAAGGCGGCGCGGAAAAACCTAAAGCCTCAAAACCGGCCGCCACAGCTCCGGAAGTGACTATGATAAAGCTGTAGCCCTGTTCACGAAGTTCAGCGATTTCCGCCGCAAAGCGGCTGAAAAAGGTAAGATTGAGTTGACCCGACTCGGTCAGAACGGCACTGCCGATCTTAACCACCACCAGTTTCACATGCGACAGCGTTTTCCGACGTATTTCCTGCATCACACCCGGTCAACATAATAGGTTTAACAGCACTGGCGTCCGGGCCGCTGAACGCAACCCTGAACATCAGACTTCTTCCGGCAACGGTATTTAAGTAAAAGTAGTGTATTAATTCAAAATTGTCAAAAAGTATCTCGATTTTTTCGAACTATTAGCGACAAAAAGGATAAATTTCACTTGAACCACAGACAACGATGTGATAATCACAAGAGAACTACGGAACAAAGACTCTGCTAAGTATCAATCTATTTCACGCAACAGGCTGAAAATGAAAACTAAAGAGCATAAAATTCCAGAAGCTACGATCAAACGTCTCTCCACTTACGTCAACTATCTAGGCAGACTAGGAACTGAAAGCAACCCGGTGATCTCTTCCGAAATGCTGGGAGAATCGTGCCAGGTAAGCCCGGCTCAGATCCGTAAAGACCTCTCCTATTTCGGTGAATTCGGCGTCCGTGGGGTCGGCTATGACACGAAGAAACTGGAAGCCGAGATTAAAGACATTCTCGGCATCAACCACAACTGGCCGACGACCGTCGTCGGCGTCGGGAAACTGGGACAGGCTCTGCTCAATTTTGATTTTTTCCGCAATCACGGTTTTCGCATCATCACCGCCTTTGACTCCGACCCGAACAAGATCGGCACGGAGGTCACCGCCGGCGTAACCATTCAGGCGATTGAAAATATCGAAGATTACGTCCGAAAAGAGAAGATCAGTATCGGCATCATTACCACCCCGGCGGCGGCGGCCCAGGAGATTGCCGGCCGACTCGTAGCCGGCGGCATCAAGGGGATCTTAAACTTCGCCCCGATCAAGGTCAAAGTCCCGGAATCAATTACTCTGCGCAATGTATCGATTACCAGCGAGTTGGATAATCTGGCCTATCTTTTGACCCACAAAAAACATTGATGGGACAGTGTTGACAAACTCGTAAAAAGTCCAAATACCCGATGGCTAAGTAAAAAGCTTCATATGCAAGGCGCCAAAAAACTGAGGAATGAGGCGTACATAGAGTACACCGCAGTGACGAAGTTTTTTGAGCAACGCAGCAGATGGAGACTTTTTACGACGCCATCAATGTTAGTTAACTTCAGAATAACCTCACAATACTAATAATCCACCGACCGTAAAATAAGCCCTCGAGCCGGCGCGGTAATACCGGCCGCGGCCCGGTCGCGGCCGGCGATGATCTCGGCCATTACTGAAGGCGAGTTGCGGCCCCGGCCGCAATCTACCAGAGTACCGACAATAATCCGCACCATATTCTTCAAGAAGCCATCCCCCTTAATAAAAAAGCAGAGACTGGATCCGCGCTGCCGCCAGCGAACCTGAATAATCGTGCGCCGGCTGGTTCGGGTTTCACCGTCTGCGGCCTTGAAGGAGATAAAATCCTGACAGCCGGGCAAAAATTCGGCCGCCCGGATCATCGCCGAAAGATTGAGCGGCTGCCGGATATGCCAGGCATAGCGCCGCAAAAAGGGATTAGCCACCCGACCGTTATCAATAATATAGAGGTAGGTTTTGGCCCGAGCCGATTTGCGGGCGTGAAAACCAGGCGCAGTGTCCTCAACCCGACGTACCGAGATATCCTCCGGCAGCAGGCTGTTTAAGGCCGCCTGAATCCGCTCAACCGGCAGACTGCCGTTATAGGCCAGTGAAGCTACCTGACCCCAGGCATGAACTCCGGCATCAGTACGGCCCGAACCCTGGAGGGAGACAGTGGCCCCGGAGAACTTGCAGAAGGCATCCTCAATCCGGGCCTGTACGGTTATCCCGTTAGGCTGAACCTGCCAGCCATGATAGTCGCTACCGTCGTAGGCGATGGTCAATTTTAAATTGCGGGGGGATAAATTCAACGGAAGTTTTCAACCCGGCCCGGCCTTGTCCGAAAACAGATTATTTCCCGGAACCTCAAGAAACCAGAACATTTAGTAAATATGAACAGCACCCCGGTTATTCGCAAAAGAGCTGCGGCCGGGACTACTTTCAGGGGACGGTTGGTGTTATATCGAGAATCGTAAAATTTTTCTCTCCGCTCGGGGTCTGCAGTTTGATCTCATCATCAATCTCTTTACCCATCAGCGCCCGGGCCAGAGGGGCGGCGATGGAGACCCGGCCCTCATCGATATCGGCCTCATCCTCGCCCACCAGTTGATAAACAATCTCAGCCCCGGAATCTTCATCACAGAGGGTTACATAAACCCCGAACACCACTCGCTCAAGATCCGCCATCTGGGTCGGGTCGATGACCTCGGCCCGGGTCAAACGGTCACCCAGATGATTGATGCGACCCTCGATAAAGGACTGGCGGTTCTTGGCTGCGTCGTACTCGGCATTCTCACTCAGATCACCATGGTCACGAGCCTCGGAGATATCCCTGATAACCTGCTGCCGTTCAACCGTTTTTAAATGATTAAGTTCATCTTTGAGCCGTTTATAGCCCTCCGGGGTGAACGGTACTTTTGCCATACTGCACATTATTTAATTCTCCATTACTATCAGATTATTCAAGATAGCCCTATTTATGATAACCCTGAATCGCCAGCAGATTAACCTGACGATCATGCAGAGCGGCGATCGCCCGGGCCGCACCCTGAGCCCCAGGCAGGGTCGTAAAATAGGGAATCGCGTTATCGAGAGCTACCCGTCGAATATAGAGCGAATCCTCATGCGAGCGGGCATCACCGGGCAGGTTGATGACCATATCGATCTCGCCGTTCAAGACCAGATCGATCGCGTTGGGACGTCCCTCTTTCTGTTTTTTGATCCTTCGATTGGTAATACCCAGATCGCTTAAAGCTTTCGCCGTACCGGAAGTGGCAATAAAATCAAACCCCGCCTGTAAAAGCGGCCCGGCAATCTCTTTAAGCCCGGATTTATCACTCATACTCAGGAATACCGAACCCTTGAGCGGCAGCGGGTTGCCGGCGGCCTCCTGAGCCTTGGCAAAAGCCAGCGGAAAATCACGGTCGATGCCCATAACCTCGCCCGTCGATTTCATCTCCGGCCCGAGTAAAGTATCAACTCCGGGGAATTTAAGAAAGGGGAAAACCGCCTCTTTCACCGCACTCCAGGCCGGCAGATAATTTTCTTCAACCCCGAGTTCGGCCAGGGTTTTCCCGGCCATCACCCGGGCCGCGATCGACGCCAGCGGCAGACCGGTGGCTTTACCGACGAACGGAACCGTACGGGAAGCCCGGGGATTGACCTCAATGATATAGACCTCGTCATCCTGCACCGCGAACTGAACATTCATCAAACCCCGAACATCAAGTTCCAGCGCCATCGCCCGGGTCTGGCGGGCAATCTCTGAGCTGATTTTTTCCGTCAAAGAGTAGGGCGGCAGCGAACAGGCCGAATCACCGGAATGAATCCCGGCTTTTTCGATATGCTCCATGATCCCGCCGATCATAACCGAGGTGCCGTCACAAACGGCATCGACATCAACCTCGACCGCATTATTTAGGAACTTGTCGATCAGCACCGGATGGTCGTAAGAGACATCAACCGCTTTCTGCATATAACCTTTCAAGGATTCGCGGTTGTAAACAATCTCCATTCCGCGCCCGCCGAGAACGTACGAGGGCCGAACCAGAACCGGATAGCCGATCAACTCGGCGATGGCCACCGCTTCATCGACTGAAGTCGCGGTATCATTCTCCGGCTGTTTCAATTTCAGTTTCTCCAGAAACTCCTTGAAACGCCGTCGATCCTCAGCCCGGTCGATACTGTCCGGTGACGTCCCGAGAATCGGCACCCCGGCTTTTTCCAGACCTTCCGCCAACTTCAACGGGGTTTGCCCGCCGAACTGGACAATCACCCCGAAAGGTTTTTCAACCTCAACAATCTGGAGTACATCCTCATGCGTCAGGGGTTCAAAGTAGAGCCTGTCAGAGGTATCGTAGTCGGTACTTACGGTCTCCGGGTTACAGTTGACCATAATGGTTTCATAACCATCCCCGGCCAGAGCAAAGGAGCAGTGAACGCAGCAGTAGTCGAATTCAATCCCCTGGCCGATCCGGTTGGGGCCGCCGCCCAGGATAATAATCTTTTTCCGCTCCGTCGGCCGGGTCTCATCCTCGGTTTCGTAGGTTGAATAAAAATAGGGAGTATAGGCCTCAAACTCGGCCGCACAGGTATCGACCCGCTTAAAGACCGGCAGAATCTCCTGCTGAACCCGCTGAGCCCTGACCTCGGCCTCGGAACAGCCCAAAACCGTTGCCAGAAACTTATCGGCAAAGCCCAGCTCTTTGGCCCGGAGCAGGGTATCAGGGGAGATTGCAGACAAACCCTTACCACTTAACTCATCCTCTTCGAACTCAATAATCTCCCGGATGTTATTGATAAACCAGGGGTCGATTCCGGTCATTTTATAGATTTTTTCAACCGTAAAACCTAAGCGCAGGGCGTCTCCGAGATACCAGAGACGCTCCGGCCCCGGGATCTGCAGACGCTCTTCAACCATATCGATACTGGCTTGATCCGGCTCCAGATAGGTTGCGACCGGAAACTGCCGCTCGAAACCGTAGGAGTCGATCTCCATCGAACGCATCGCCTTCTGCAGCGACTCCTTGAAGGTTCGACCGATCGCCATGGCCTCGCCGACCGATTTCATCTGGGTCGTTAAAGTCGCCTCGGCCTGATGAAATTTTTCAAAGGTAAAACGCGGGACTTTGGTCACCACGTAGTCAATCGTCGGTTCAAAACAGGCCGGGGTCTCCCGGGTGATATCATTGGGGATCTCATCCAGGGTAAAGCCGACCGCCAGTTTGGCCGCAATCTTGGCAATCGGAAAACCGGTCGCTTTCGAAGCCAGGGCCGAACTGCGCGAAACCCGGGGATTCATTTCGATAACCACCAGACGGCCGTCCTTGGGATTAACCCCGAACTGGACATTGGAACCGCCGGTCGCAACCCCGATCTCCCGCATGATTGCCAGAGAGGCATCCCGCATAATCTGAAACTCTTTATCGGTCAGGGTCTGGGCCGGAGCTACCGTAATGCTGTCGCCGGTGTGAATGCCCATGGCGTCGAAATTCTCGATCGAACAGATAATGACGACATTGTCCTTGTGATCACGCATGACCTCAAGTTCATACTCTTTCCAGCCGACAATCGACTCTTCGATCAGAATTTCGTGAACCGGACTTATCTCCAGACCGCGTTTGACAAAGAGTTCAAAATCTTCGACATTATAGGCGATATTGCCGCCGCTGCCGCCCATCGTAAAGGAGGGTCTTAAGATGGACGGAAAACCGGTATGCTCTAAAATTTTCCAGGCCTCATCCAGACTTTTAGCGACCCCGCTGCGGGGTGATCCCAGACCGATCCGATCCATAGCGTCTTTGAAAAGCTGGCGGTCTTCGGCCTTTTTGATCGACTCCAGAGAGGCACCGATCATCTCAACCCCGTATTTTTCCAGAGTACCGTTTTCCGCCAGGGCGATACCGATATTCAAGGCGGTCTGACCGCCCAAAGTCGGCAGCAGGGCATCGGGTTTTTCCAAAGCCACAATGCGGGCCACGGTTTCCGGAGTCAGGGGCTCGATATAGGTACGGTCGGCAAACTCGGGATCGGTCATGATGGTGGCCGGATTACTGTTTACCAGCACCACTTCATAACCCTCCTCCTTCAGTGCCTTACAGGCCTGAGTGCCGGAGTAGTCGAATTCACAAGCCTGCCCGATAACAATCGGACCCGACCCGATCAGCATTATTTTTTTAAAATCAGTACGTTTCGGCAATTTAACAACCCTTACCCGAATTATATGCTACGTTATTGACAATAGAGCTGATTTACGATTATTATACGAAATCATGAAATCAATTTTTTTAGCGGACGCTCACCTGCGCCATCCCGAAGACCGCTCCTACCGGGATCTGATTAATTTTCTCAAACAGCTGCCCGATGATCTCGACCGGCTCTTTATCCTCGGCGATTTTTTTGAATTCTGGCACGGTTACCGGAATGTGGTTTTCAGTCACTTCATCCCTATTTTGACCGTCCTCAAAGAGGTGGCCGAAAAAGGGGTAAAGATCTGCTTTTTCGCCGGCAACCATGAGATTTCCGCCGGCCCGGATCTGACCGAGATCGCTACTTTTTACGCTGATGACGCCATCATCGAAATCGACGGCCGCAGACTCTATCTGGCTCACGGCGACCGGCTTGATCCAGACGATTATCTATATCATCTCTGGCGCTGGATTCTCCGCCATAAGTTGACCTTGAAACTGATCGACTTAGCCCCTGCCGGCCTGACCCTGAAAATTGCCGATCACCTCTCCACCGATACGCAGACCATCCTAAAGCGCAAAAAATTCATCCCTCCCCGGATTTTCCGAAGATGCGCTGAGCTGCTTAACGGCCCGGATGATATTCAGGCCATCGTTATCGGCCATTTTCATCAGGAGCGGGTTGAGAACTTCCCCGTCAACACGGAAAACCGATCCCTCTATATACTTGGCGACTGGCTTCACGAGCGTTCATATATGCTGCTGGAAGACAACCGCTTCAGTTTCCATAAAGCGTGATATTTAAGCCTTGAACTCATCCATCAGTTTTCGGAAACGCCCAAAAAGATAGGCCGAGTCGTGCGGGCCGGGCGAGCTTTCCGGATGATACTGAAAAGAAAAGAGCGGATATTGACGATGGCGCAGGCCTTCGACCGTCTGATCATTGAGGTTGATGTGAGTCACTTCAACCTCATCCCCTAAAGAATCCACATCAACACAGAAGCCATGGTTCTGAGAGGTAATCTCAACCTCCCGGGTGGTCAGATCCATAACCGGATGATTGCTACCGTGATGACCGAATTTCAACTTAAAAGTCTTTCCGCCCAAGGCCTGACCTAGGATCTGGTGTCCGAGACAAATACCGCAGATCGGCAGTTTGCCGATAAGTTTTTTAATTTCCAAAACGATCCCACCCAGGGCCGACGGATCTCCGGGGCCATTGGAGAGGAAAAGGCCGTCCGGCTCAAGAGCCAGAACCTCAGCCGCCGGGGTGCCGGCCGGAACCACCGTCACCTGGCAGCCGACATTTTTCAAGAGCCGTAATATATTGTATTTAACTCCGAAATCATAAACCACCACCCGCTTCTCCGAACGGCTGCCGTCCCGATAGCCGTCTTTCAAATCCCAGGTCGCCTGCTGCCACTCATAACCTCTCTCCGCGGTGACCCCGGCCACCAGATTTACCCCTTCAATGCCGGGCCACTGTTCAAGCTTATTTTTCAGAGATTCAGGCGCGAAATCTTCAGTGCTGATGATTCCGGGCATGGCCCCGGCTTCACGGATATGGCGGGTCAGGGCCCGGGTATCGATTCCTTCAATCCCGATCACTCCGTTTTCGGCCATAAATTCCGCCAGATCCATCTGACTCCGCCAGCTGCTCGGATAAGCACAGTACTCCTTGACGATAAAGGCGGACAAAAAACAGCGGCGGGACTCGTTATCGGCATCGTTAATCCCGTAATTACCGATATGGGGATAGGTCATCATTACCATCTGACCGGCATATGAGGGATCACTCAAGACCTCCTGATATCCGCTCATACTGGTATTGAAAACGACCTCGGCACAGGCCTCACCGGCCGCCCCGAAAGCCCGGCCGCTAAAGAGAGTACCATCCTTTAAGTAAAGAACCGCCTTACGGCCCCGTTTTACTGTCTCAGCCATCGTAAACATCATCCTTTACGGGTATCTTGAAAAAATATCCCGGAACTCAGCGACCGCTTTCCCCGGAAACCGAGATACCAATTGTTCAAGATTCCCTTATAAATTAAAAACAATCCTGCCGTCAACAATGGTCTTCACCACCCGGCCCGGCAGACGCCAGCCGGCAAAGGGGGTGTTGCCGGCTTTTGAACGAAACTTTCCGGGATCAACCACCCATTCACGTTGGGGATCGATAATCATCAGATCGGCCGCCTTGCCGATTGTCAGCGAACCGCGGTCATCAAGTCCTAAAATCGCTGCCGGTGCCAGACTTAAACGAGCCGCCAACGTAAGCGGGGTCAGGACTTTCTCTGTAACCAATCTCAAGCCTAAAGCGACTGCGGTTTCGAGACCGACCACCCCGAAGGGGGCCAGTTCATATTCAACCGCCTTCTCGGTCGCCTCGTGCGGAGCATGATCGGTGGCGATAGCATCGATCGTACCATCCGCCAGCCCCTCCCGCAGGGCCGTAACATCTTCAGCCGCCCTAAGGGGCGGGCTCATCTTGGTAGCGGTATTATAGCGCAACTGCTGCGGCCGGACATGTTCATCCAGATCTTCACTGTAAGCTAAGTCAACCACCGCCCGCTCATCCAGAAAAAGGTGGTGCGGGGTCGCTTCGGCGGTAACCTTGACCCCGCGGGCCTTGGCGGAGCGTACGAGCCTGACCCCTGTGGCCGTACTCAAATGGCAGATATGCACCCCGACCTTAAGATACTCCGCCAGCATAATCGTCCGGGCGATATCGACATCCTCAGCCAGAGTCGGAATTCCCGCCAAACCGTGGGCGGCCGAAATCATGCCTTCATGAATCACACCCCCGGCAAAAAGATCGTTATCCTGACAGTGACAGAGCAGAGGTTTATTGAAAATTGAGGCATACTCCAGAGCGTGCCGCAAAAGCTTACTGTTGGCAACGGTTTTTCCGTCATCGGAAAAAGCTGCGGCCCCGGCCGCGGCCAGGTCACCCATCTCCACCAGCTCCTGACCGGCCATCCCCTTGCTGATGGCGGCAACCGGCAGAACCTTGGCTGGTGCCGATGCGGCCTGCTCCAGAATAAACCGGGTTATCGCAGCACTGTCATTCACCGGATTAGTATTGGCCATGCAGGCTATCGAGGTAAAACCACCCGCAACCGCGGCCTCGGCCCCGCTTAAGATAGTCTCTTTATGCTCAAAACCAGGCTCCCGCAGATGGACATGAAGATCGATCGCCCCGGGCATAACCCAGGCCCCGTTAAGATCAAAAACCTGATCGGCAGGCAGATTTAGAGACGACCCAATCTCAGCGACTTTACCATCCCGCAGAAAAATATCCAGATTTTTTTCATCCCGATTCTGGCCGGCATCGATCAAACGCACATTTTTCAACAACAGCGAGGCATTACTACTCATGACCCTGACCTCCCAGGAGAAAAAGAACCGCCATCCGCAGGGCGACACCGTTACTGACCTGATTCAAGATTACGGCCCGGCTGCCGTCGGCCACCTCGGAGGTAATCTCAACCCCGCGGTTCATGGGTCCGGGATGCATGACAATCGCATCCTCCGCGGCCAGATCAAGACGCTGCCGGTTAAGTCCGAAGACCCGGGCGTAATCCCGGATGGAGGGAAACAGCAACCGGTCCTGACGCTCGAGCTGAATCCTCAGCATCATCACCACATCGACCCCGTCCAGAGCCTCTTCGGGACGCTCACAGACGATAAGCCCGGGAATCTTATCCAACTCCCGCGGCAGCATCGTCGGCGGGGCGCAGATCCGAACCGTCACCCCCAGGGTAGTCAAAGCCCAGATATTTGAACGCGCCACCCGGCTGTGAGCGATATCGCCGATGATCGCCACCGTCAAACCGGGCCCCACCCGTTTATGTTCGGACATGGTCACCAGATCAAGCAGGGCCTGAGTCGGATGCTCATTGGCCCCATCTCCGGCATTAACCACCCGGGCCCCGACCCGCTCGGCGATCATATGCGCCGCCCCGACAAACCTGTGACGGACGACGAGAATGTCGGGAGCCATGGCCTGGATGTTGTCGACCGTATCTAAAAGGCTCTCACCTTTAACCAGACTGGAGGTTGAAGCACTCATATTAACCGCATCGGCACTCAGACGCTTGGCGGCAATCTCAAAAGAGGTACGGGTCCGGGTGCTGGGTTCAAAAAAGAGATTTACCACGGTTTTACCCCGCAGGGCCGGAACCTTTTTCAAAGGACGTTCGGCAATTTCCTTAAACGATTCAGCGCTCTCCAAAAGAGATCTTATCTCGATCGCCGACAGATCCCTAGTTCCCAACAGATCTTTACGTTCAAAAACCATCTTGCCCTGCTCCCCTGACATTTAATCGCGCGGCATAACCGTTATTTTATCAAAACCATCACTCTCTTCGACCCTAACCATCACCCGGTCCTGCGGTGACGCGGGCACACTGACCCCGACAAAATCGGCGGCGATCGGCAGTTCACGGCAGCCCCGGTCAACCAGAACCGCCAACTGAATACTCTGCGGCCGCCCGAAATCGATCAGACTGTCCATTGCCGCCCGCACGGTGCGGCCGGTATAGAGCACATCATCAACCAGAATCACGGTTACGCCGTCAAGCGAAAAAGGAATCTCGGTTTTGCGAACCACCGGATGATGAGTCGCACAGGCGAGGTCATCCCGATAGAGAGTGATATCGAGACTCCCCAGCGGCAGATCACGGTCTGCTGTCTCATTAATAATCCTCTTGAGCCGCCGGGCCAGTGAGACACCCCGGGTCAAAATCCCGACGAGCACCAGTTTTTCCACGGCCGAGTTGCGTTCGACAATCTCAAAGGCGATGCGCTTAAGTATCTGTTCCACATCCCGGGCACTGCAGACGCTGTTCTCTTCATTTGGTGACATAATCCGACACTTTCATCCAGTAATTATAAAATTCGACCAATCATCGGCCTCATAACTTAACAGCATCAGTGAAGCAATTTGCCGATTCGCTTGAAACGCACTTTATCAATAAGCTTCTTACTTGCACTATCCCATGACCAGTAGAGAATCCAGGCCTTGCCTTTAATCTGGTCGAAGGGCACAAATCCCCAGAAGCGACTGTCGTAACTGTGGTCCCGATTATCGCCCATGACAAAAACCTGATCCGGCGGCACCACCACCGGGCCGAAATTATCACGTGGAACCAGTGAGGTAACCTCACTGTCGCGATAGACACCATGGCTGTCATGCCAGATTTTACCATTGATGTAGATCTTTTTCCGACGGATCTCAACCGTGTCGCCGGGAACCCCGACAACCCGCTTGATAAAGTCTTTGCTCTTATCCTTGGGAAAGATAAAAACGATGATATCTTCCCGCTCCGGTTCATTGAAAACCAGCACCTTCTGATCGACCAAAGGCAGCTTTATACCGTAGGCAAACTTATTTACCAGTAGATGGTCGCCGATTAAAAGGGTCGGTTCCATCGAACCGGAGGGAATCTTGAAAGCCTGGACAATGAAAGCCCGGATAAACAGGGCAATCAGAATGGCGATGATGATCGATTCGGCATACTCACGGATCATCCCGCCCTTACGATCCGCGGTTAACGCTATCTTTTTACTCAAAACATCTTCTCTTTAATCTGGAATTATTAAGCACTATGAATCAATATTTAAAATCGCCAGAAAAGCGTCCTGCGGCAGTTCGACCTTACCGACCTGCTTCATGCGTTTCTTCCCGGCTTTCTGTTTCTCCAACAGTTTACGTTTACGGGTAATATCTCCACCGTAACATTTGGCGGTAACATTCTTACGCAAAGCTTTTACCGTCGTTCGCGCCACCACTTTAGTACCGATGGCTGCCTGAATCGCGACCTCGAACATCTGCCGGGGAATCAACTCCTTCATCTTTACCGCCAGATCCCGGCCGCGATCAAAAGCCCGGTCCTGATGCACTATCATTGACAGAGCATCAACTAGTTCACCGTTGATCAAAATATCCAGTTTTACCAGGTTGGCGTGACGATGACCACAAGGCTCATAATCGAGAGAAGCATATCCCCGGGTTAAAGATTTCAGACGGTCATAAAAATCCAGAACGATCTCATTTAAGGGCAGGTCATAGACCACCATGGCCCGGGTCTCGTCCAGATACTTGATCTCCTGCTGGGTACCGCGTTTGTCTTCACACAGTTTCAGGATATTGCCGATATACTCATTCGGAACATGAATCGAAGCCCGCACCATCGGTTCCCCGATATGGCTGATCTCCCCGGCCAGGGGCAGGCTGCTCGGATTATCGATGGCCACCACCGAACCGTCTTTTAACTCAACCTCATAGACAACCGTCGGCGAGGTTGTAATCAGATCCAGCTGATACTCCCTTTCCAGACGCTCCTGAATAATCTCCATATGGAGCAGGCCTAAAAAACCGCAGCGAAAACCAAAACCCAAAGCTACCGAAGTCTCCGGCTGAAAGGTAAAGGAGGCATCATTGAGCCTGAGCTTATCGAGCGCGTCCCGAAGCGGCTCATACTGAATAGAGTCGGTCGGATAGAGCCCGCTGAAAACCATCGGCTGCACTTCCTGAAAACCGGGAAATGGAGTTGCGGTTGAATCCCGGACGCCGGTAATCGTATCACCAACCTTACAGTCGACGACCGCCTTGATCCCGGCAATGACAAAACCGACCTCTCCGGCCTCTAGAGTTTTACTGTCAACCATGGCTGGAGACATCTTCCCCACCCGCAGGACATCAAATTCGGAATTGGTTGACATCATCTTGATTTTCATACCCGGTTTGACTATCCCGTCAAAAATCCGAGCCAGGGCTATGACCCCCTGATAGGGATCGAACCAGGAGTCGAAAATCATCGCTTTCAAAGGTGCGTCAAGATCACCTCGTGGAGCCGGAACCCGTTCCACCACGGCCCGCAGAAATTCATCAATACCAACTCCGGTTTTAGCACTGATAAGGATGGCGTTTTCGGCATCCAGACCGATAACGTCCTCAATCTGACGTTTAATCCGTTCCGGTTCCGCCACCGGCAGATCGATCTTGTTCAAGACCGGCACAATCTCAAGATCGGCGTCCAGAGCATGGTAAACATTAGCCAGGGTCTGGGCCTCAACTCCCTGAGCGGCATCAACCACGAGAATAGCCCCCTCGGTTGCCGCCAGCGAACGCGACACCTCATAGGAGAAATCGACATGACCGGGGGTATCAATCAGATTGAGCTGATAGAGTTCACCGTCATCAGCCTCATAGTCAAGACAGACCGACTGGGCTTTGATCGTAATGCCCCGTTCGCGCTCAAGATCCATGTTATCCAGGAGCTGATCCTTCATCTGCCGTGAAGTAACCGCCCCGGTCATCTCCAGCAGGCGGTCGGCCAGAGTTGACTTACCATGATCGATATGCGCGATAATCGAGAAATTACGAATATTTTTCTGCGGAAAAGCCATGCCCACCCAAGGTCAAAACATTAAATACAAAAACAGACGCCAGGCGCCTGATTGAGTTAAAAAATACGCGAAAAAAATTCGCTTGAATCTCCATAAGAGTGTCTTGAAAAATAGAGACAATTTTTGCAGACACTCATAATCTTTATCGCTTATTTCTGCTGCCGCAGCAGAGGCTTATAGTGATATTTACGACTCAGTTCCTGCTGATAACGTTCCGCTGTATCCCGATCCTTGATATCGCTGATCTTGATTCGGTACCAGGTGCCCTTACCGGCCACCTGCACCGGTTCAATCTTAACACCCGGGAAATCCTTAATCAACCGGCTCCGCTCCAAACGGGCTTTGATCTCCTGCGGCAGAGAGCAGACCCTGATCTCCCAGCGTTGTGAGTCGGAAACCGGACGCCTAACTTTGGCTGTTGCCATGGAACCGGATTTCTTTTTTTTCACTATCGGCGTCTGCTTGACGATCAGAGCCGACCCGCCGCTCTCGGTCGGTTTATCGGCAAGCTCGTCGTAAAAGGTCAGATCAATTTTCTCCTGCGGCTTTACAGGTGCCTGCTGATGCGGCTTCTGTCCCGCTTCCGGTATTTTGCAAACCCCGCCGGGGCAGGCTTCCTGATACGCCGCGACGGGGGTTTCAGGAGTAGCTGCGGAAGCTTGCCGAGATCCCGGAATCTGAATTACCGCCACCTTGGTGGGCCGCAGTTTTTCCGGGGCCGGCTGCTGGATACCGGCCCACTCCTGATAAATTTCCGTCTCCGGCAGTTTCAGGCCGACCAGAATACCGCCGACAAAGAAAACGAAAATAACCAGAAATGTAACCAAGGCTGCTTTTAATTGCTCAAACATAATCCCCACAAACCGTTATTTGTCTATTTTATATCCATAAACCTGTCGGCATAAAAAAGTTTCCACACCGACCCCCTACGCCTGCATTCCGGCAGAGACCCTACATCTGCTCCGGAGCTGAAACTCCAAGCAGGTTCAAACAGATCGCCAATACCTGACGAATGGTTTCGAATAAAAGCAGACGGTCACCGGAAACCTCCTGCTGATCGCTGATCACACGATTGCGATTGTAGTAGGAGTGCAGTTGGGCCGCCAGATCGTCCAGATAGTAGGTCAGACGGTGAGGTTCCAGGGTTCGGGCCGCCCGCTCCAGAACATTCGGCAGACTGTCCAGTTTTTTGATCAGTTCAAGCTCTTCCGGCAAAGTCAGTGAAGCCCCGGAAAAAGTTTCAACCGCTTTATCACAGAGGCCCTCGGCCTCAATTTTTCGCATGATACTGCAGATCCGGGCATGCGCATACTGAGCGTAGTAGACCGGATTATCATTATTTTTGGCTTTAGCAAGCTCAAGATCGAATTCAAGATGACTGTTCGAATCCCGGGTCAGAAAAAAGTAGCGGGCCGCATCTCTGCCGACCTCTTCGACCACCTCCTTCAGGGTAATAAATTCACCCGAACGAGTCGACATCGCCACCGGCGTTCCGCCCCGGGAGAGACTGACCAACTGCACCAGAATAGCGGCAAAGCTGTCCGGCTTACCGCCCAGAGCCTCAATCGCGGCCGTAAGCCGCGGGACATAACCGTGATGATCCGCACCCCAGATATCGACTAGAAGATCATAACCCCGGGCAAATTTTTCCCGGTGATAGGCGATATCGGAAGCAAAATAGGTTTTTACACCGTTGGCCCGAACCACCACCCGATCCTTCTCATCACCAAAACGTGAGGAGGCAAACCAGAGCGCGCCCTCATCCTCGTAAAGAACTTCTTTGGCTTTCAAGTCAGCCAGAGCGGCATCAACCTTGCCCGAGGTAAAAAACTCTTTTTCACTGGTCCAATGCTCAAAACCGACCCCGAAAAGCTCAAGATCACGGCGGATACCATCCAGAATTGAGTCGGCGGCATAAGCGGTAAAAAACTCAAGGGCCGTATCATCCTCTTCCTCAACCTCGAGAGATACCAGCTCCCGCCCCGACTCGGCCATCAGTTCCCGGGCCAGATCAAGTAGATACTCTCCCCGGTAATAGCCTTCCGGAATCTCACCGGAGCGCTTACCTGAAAGTTCCAGGTAGCGCCAGCGCAGGGAACGACCTAAAACCTGCATCTGGTTACCGGCATCGTTAACGTAGTACTCACGATCAACCGCAAAACCGGTACGTTTCAGGAGCCTGGCCAAGACATCACCGACTGCCGCTCCGCGACCATGACCGATATGCAGAGGACCGGTAGGGTTGGCACTGACAAATTCGATCAGCACCCGCCTACCGGCGCCGTAGTCGAGATGAGCGAACTTATCCCGCTGCCGATAGATCTCTTTTAAGCGCTGATGCCAGAGCGAGAGATCCAGAGTCATATTAATAAAACCGGGTCCGGCAATCGTTACTTCCGATAAGGCATTCTCATTTTCGAGCTCGGCTTTTATAGCTTCGCCGATCCGACGCGGATTATCGCGCCAGGGCCTAGCCAGCTGCATCGCGATATTGGTCGAAAAATCACCAAAGCTTTTCTCCCGGGGCAGCTCAACCACAATCTCAGGCAGTTCAGCCTCAGCCAGACCCCGGGCGGCAGCCACAGCTTTTACTGCGGTTTCTACGTATCCTGTAACTCGTTTTTTCATAAATATTTTTTCTTGGCGGATGTGCCTTAACACAAAAATACCCTCAACCCTTAAGCAGAGGGAGAATGGAAAATATAAGTCTCAGGATAGTAGTCAGTTGCTCAAAAATTGTCAAGCAAACATTGACTACTTATGCTCAGCAAAAAGAAAAATGATCTCGTTGTCACGAATCATATAAAGTTCCCGGCGGACAACCAGTTCCTGGTAACGAACATCACTCTGCAACAGACGGATTTTACGGCTGAAACGCTGATTCTCCACCTTGAGTTCCCGGTTACGATCATGCAGACGCTCAATCTCGTGTTCAACCGCACTCAACGCCCGATTTCCCCGGCTCCCGAACCAGGTCAGCCAGACGAAATAGAAGATCAAAAGCAACAGCAGAGCTGAGATCAGACGGCGTCTCATCGCGGCACCCGAAAAGTAATGTTAACTGTCCCCCACTGCTCCTGCTGCTTGACTTCGGGAGAGAGCCGGGTAAAACGCCACTGTTTCAGATATCTTTCCGCCACATTGACCAGTTCCAGATCACCGATGCGCCGGGTCTCTATCCGGTTAACACTGCCGTCGGGCCGCACCCAGAAACGAAAACTGACAGTAACATCCCGAACCAGGGTAACCTTGGGCAGAGCCGGGCGAAACAGAACCTTACGGTTTACGGCCACCGGACCGCTCAAACTGTAGTCTCGCTCTTTCGGCTTTTTCTCGGCCACGGCATAGTGATCCAGAGCCTTTTTCACGTCCTCCGCCAACAACCGGGTCAGGCGGTCATCGCTCTCCGGTTTATCGATTACTCCACCCAGACGCCGACCGCTCAAGCGGCCCTGGGACTGGCGGCCGAGTTTTCCCAGCAACTCCCGGGGCCGGGCCAGGGGGTCGGTTTTCGGCAGCGCCAGAACCGTAGCTGAATTCTCAGGCAGATCCTTTACCGCCGGCAGTTCAAGCGCCGCCGGCGGCGGTTCTTCGGCATCACCGAGAGCGGGAAGTTGCTGCATACGGGCATCAATCAGGGAGGCTATGTGCTGATCAAACTTACGGGAGGAGTTATTTTCGACGACACCGGATTTGGGCTTAGGTTTGGGCTGCGGCTTACGATCGGGTTTGATCAGATCCACCTCAAGTTCAACCTGTGCCAACGGTATCAGCCGTCTTATATGGATATTAAAGAGACGGTTCAGATCCGGCAGCGCCAGCAGGAAACTAAAGTGCAACAGACAGGAGAGCAGCAGAAAAGGTATCAGGCGAACTGGCTTATAACGGGGTACATCAAGCAAAAGTCACCTCTTTTTGCATTTATTACTTATCTTCCGGCCGGGTCGCAATCGCCAGTTTATTCAGTCCGGAGGTCTTGGCCGCGTCCATAACCTTAACCACCAGACCATGATAGACTTTCCGGTCAGCCTCAATTACCACCAGAGCATCATCACCCTTGGCCTTGCCGACCACGGCAAATTTTTCTCGCAGCTGCTCCAGGCTCAGTTTTTTACCCTCAAGAAATATATGGCCGCCGGCCTCAATCGCAACCCTCAAGGTCGTCTTCTTCTTTTTCACCTGCTCGGCGGATGATTTCGGCAAATCAATCTTGATGCCGGGATTCACGGAGAGACTGGTAGAGAGCATAAAGAAGATCAGCAGCAGAAAGACAATATCGACCAGCGGAGTCATATCAAGCTGAACATCATCTTGTTTGCGAGTCTGAAAACGCATAATCTACACTCACCCCTTTTCCAAATTAATAAGATCCAGCAACTCGATTGAAACCCGCTCCATACGTAAGATGCGTTTGTCGACCCGGGAGCGCAGGAGCTTATAAAAAACGAAAGAGGGAATCGCCACCGTCAAACCGGCAGCCGTAGTAATCAAAGCTTCTGAGATGCCGCCGGCCAGCATCTGCGGGTTGCCGATACCGGCATGGGAGATGACGCTGAAAGCCTTAATCATACCGGTTACGGTTCCCAGCAGTCCGAGCAGCGGTGCGATACCGGCAATAGTCCCGAGGATATTGAGAAAACGTTCCAGATTTGCGGCTTCAAGACGCCCCATATCCTCAATCGCCTCCTTCACCTGCTGGCGTGATTTATCATGACGGGAGATTCCGGCCATCATAATTCTGGAGATCGAAGAGTCATTCAAACGACACTGGGTCATGGCATCTTCCATCCGCTGCTGGCGAACCAGGTCACTGACTTCAATGATAAACTTTTCCGGTATAATCCGGCTGCGGCGCAGGGCGAACAACCGCTCAAACAGAATGGCCAGAGTAAGAATCGAACACAAGATAATCGGGTACATCAGATACCCGCCTTTCATAACGAACTGATACATCAAAAATCCTCCGGTTAATGGTAACTTAAGGGTTGTTCAACTGTATAAAAAACGAAAAACATTCTTAAAACATCGCTCAAAAAGTCAGAATTTTCATTCAATCTTGGGCAAGAGCAAAGTAATTTTTCATGACTCTCTTAATCTTATCATAACGCTCAAATCTTTACAAACCCATTATTCTTTCAAACTCAAGCCTCTGGACTTTGTCAAGCTTAATCGATTTCAGTTTTTCCGCCATTTTCTTGACAGTAGCCGTATCTTTCTCCTGTTTTGCCAGGCGCAGGGCGGCGAGCAGAGCCTCTCCGACGGTTTGCTGCTGATCCGGATAGAGGTAAGCTATCCGGAGATAGGATTTGCGGGCGGCGGCAACCCGACCGGCCGCCTCCAGAGTCGAAGCGTGTTTCAGAGCGGCGGCGGCAGCCTTTGATTTAACCGAGTTCTGCCTTGCTTTATCATAGAAAAAGAGGGCTTCATCGTACTCTTTTTCTTGGACAAAGATATCACCTAATCCGGTAAAAGCGAGAAAGGTCTGAGCTTCACTGCTGCGACGATCCTCGGCAACAAGGAGATAAAGTTTCCGGGCCTTGGCAAATTTACTCAGTTCCTGGTAACTCCGAGCCCGCAGCAGAGATATCTGTCGTTTGAGTTCAGGATCAGGGCAACCACTCTCCGGCAGGGTTTCCAGTATAGTCAGAGCCGTCTTGTAATTTCCTTTGGAGAAATCATAACGGGCCAGGTAGAGGCGGCAGTCACACTCGTATTTACTCAACGGGAAACGAGCCATCAGCCGCCGGCAGTCCTTACGGGCGGCCTCCCGGCGATCTTTTTTCGCATCAAGCATAAAATGTCGATAAAAGGCTTCCAGCTTCAAATCATCCGCGTAATTACCGGTTTCCAGCTTATTAAAAAGCTGAAGTAGATCGGCTTCACGACCCTGACGCTGATAAAGGTCAACCAGAAGCAGCATCAAAGGTACGGTATAGGATGAATCAGGGAAATTGCGGATGAAATTTTTGACCTCGGTTTCAAGGTAGTCAAACTTATCCTGATTATAGGCCAGAAGCAGCATACCGTAACTGGCCTTTTCATCAATCTCACTTCCAGGCCAGAGCTGTTTCGCTTTGAGATAGACCAGTTGCGACTTTAGATATTGACCCTGATTAAAGTAACTCTCACCGATCCGGATCAGGGCTTGACCGCTGATTTGCAAATGAGGATTTTTATCCGCAAGCTCCTTATAGACGGTAATCGCTTCCGGATATTTCTCCAGACTGAACAGACTCTCACCCAGGTTATAGAGAACCTCGTTCTCAAGTTTTTTATCACCATGCAGATTGGCTGAAGCGAGATCGGAAAAAATGGCTTCAGCTCTCTCAAACTCCCCCTGCCTTAAGGCCAGTAGACCCTGATAGTTAAGCACCCGGGGAAGAAAGGGACTCTGCGGCCAGCGCTTCACAAAGCCGGCCAGAAGGGCGGCTGTCTCCTGATCCTGATGCAGATTAAAGAGAGCTTCAGCCTTATTAATCTCGGCATTCTGGATTAAACTCCGGCTGACATCACTCTCTTTAACTATCTTGAGATAGGTTGAAAAATCATTGGCCGCCAGCTTGAACCGGCCGCTCTGTAGAGCCGCCCAGCCTCTTTCGTAGATAAGTTCCGCCCGCCGCTTCAGAGAAAACTCAACCGGCAGTGAGGAGAGCACCTCGAGGGTTCGGGGATAGGCGGCACTCCGATTCAAGGTTCGCGCCAGAAGCAGATAGACCTGCGAACGATCCGCCATCTCCCCGATTTTTGACCTTTGAGCGTAAAGTCTCTCAAGGATGACGGATGCCTCGGCAAAGGCTTCCGCGTCATATAAAATCCGGGCCTGTTCGAGCCGCAGAGAGAACAGCAGCTCATCGCTTTTGTCTTCTTCCGCGAAAGCCTCAATTCCAGATTTTAAGGTCTGCAGGGCTCTCTCCGACTCCCCCTGTGCCGCCTGCAGCCGGGCCAGACGCCGAAAATCATCCACCTGGAGCAGGGTCACCGGAAAAGTACCGACCAACTCTTCACCCAGAGCCGCCGCGGATTCCGGGTCATCCGCCACCGAAAAGGCCTCCACCAGCTCCCGCAGGGCCGCAGCCGCAGCCGGCGCTTCCCGCAACTCCTCCGGACGTTGGGCAAAGGTCTTACGGGCATCACTGAGTCGGTCCTGTTTCAGCTGGGCCAGGATCTCGCCTAAAAATGCCAGCGGAACAACATCGTCAACCCCGTTAACTTCAGCCTGAAGCTGTCGGAAAAGTTTCTCCGCGTCACTATAGGATTCGAGCAGATAACTGCACCAGCCCCGGGCCAGATCAGCCTGCCGCTGCAGCATATCGGAACCGGCCGCCGGGGCCGGCATCGCCGTCAGGTAATCGAGTGCCGTTTTATAGTCGTGTTGATTAAAGGCGAGGGTGGCCAAGCGGTAGAGAGCGGCCCGATACTCGGCTGATTCCGGATACTCCGAGACCAACTGCAAAAGCGTGGTCCGGCCGCCATGCTGATCGTTGACCTGAAAAAGGGCCTCACTCTTCCAGAAGAGAGCCGCCGAAACCAGGCGCCGTTCCGGACTTTCCGCGGCAACCGCAAACCATTTGACGGCCGCTTCATAGTTTTGTTTACGATAATCCAGCCAGGCCAGCGAATAGCATGAAAAGTGATAAAATTGAGACTCCGGAGACTGAGCCACAATCTGAAAATGACGGGCGGCGGCAGTATAGTCCTGCCGGCGAAAAGCGATCTCTCCCAGCCAGTAGTGAAAATCGGAAACCAGCGGCGACTCCCGATATTTTTCGAGGCCCTCTTTGAAATAGGTCTGCGCTTCCAGCAAAAGGCCCTCGATATATTTCTGGCGGCCGCTGCGGTAGTAACCTTCCGCGCCCTCGAAGCCGCGAGCCAGAGAGGCCGTCAGGGCGTTCCGGTAGGCACAGCCCGGCGCCTTGGTCTGCGCCGTCTCCCATCCCGGCCCGGAACCGGTGGAACCGGTTTTCAGAGTCAGGTTATCGGCCACCGGCTCCAGTTTTATCCCGGGCGCCAGTTTCGGCAGCAGGCCGAAATCACGAAAACCCTCAAGCCGGGCACTGTCTTCACCAATAACCACCACTTCCGGCAGTTCAAGACCGGCTCCGGACTGGTTGGAAAAAAGCGGCTGCCAGTTAAAGAGAAAGACCAGTATAAGCAGCCAGGCGCAGAAATGTTTGATTCGTGTCATTATTTTCTGGTTACACTCAAACAACTAAGTTTTTATTCATCGGCCAGTTCATGGCCGGGGAAAAGCATCTGGGCTTCACCCAGAGTAAAACGCCCGGAAGTGATCCACTCTTTCAAGGTATCGGCAATCTCCAGGGCCCGGGAATAGCTCGAAAGCGGGGTTGAAGGGGTCGCTTTACCGTTAACTTTAATGGTTCCGCTCTTTAACTCGGCATAACTGACTTCACCGTAACTCCGGGAGACCGCCAGCGGATAGTCATAGCCGTAGTCCACAATCTGAGCGTAGAGGTCATCATCCCGCACGGCCGTAAACTGAGCCATGCGCTCGTTGATAATCGGGATCGGGATACCGACCCCGACCGCCAGGCTGCAGCCGTAGCCGAGCATACTGACTCCGACCAGCCAGCGGGACGACATCTGTTTCAGGTCCCCGGTCAGCATCAGGGTTCCGGCGCCCTCCTTAACGACACCGTTTTCGCCTCTGCTGACATAGGGGTTATGCTGGGTTCCGTTCCAGGTCACAAAACCGATGCCCCCGCCCAGAAATATCTTTGTTCCCAGACCGGTCGTCAGATAGTATGGATCGTTAAAAAGCGGGCTCAACTGCCCGGCACTGCAGTAGGTGGCGTTACTGCCCCGGGGCCTTAAGACGCCCATGTAGGTATAGATGGTTTTCGCCGTCAGATTGATGGCACAGTTATAATTCTGGTAGACGTTACGCGGATTACAGAGAATCGCGTTGGGCATCGACTGAAGGTCAATCTCGGTTTCCACCTCTTTAGCCGGATAGCAATCGGTACCGTAACCCTCCATCTTGAGAGAGATCTTTTTCCCGGCCACCAGATCCTGAATCACATGGCCGCCGCCGTAGTGAAACTGACCCGGATGAATCTTGTTCAAAGGATCGCTTTCACTGGGCTCGGTCGCGCCAAGATAGAAATCAACCGCCGCCATGCCGCCGTAGGCCGGAACCCCGTTGAGATAGGCACGGCTGGCCTTGATCTTGGGCGTAGAGTGACCGACATTGAGAAAAACCCCGGAAGAACACATCGGCGCGAAGGTTCCGGTGGTCACCACATCGACCTGACGGGCCGCCGCTTCGGCGCCCTCTTTTTCGACAATCTCAATCATCTCTTCGGCATTAACAACGACCACCTTCCCGCTTTTAATGCGTTGATTGATCTCCTGAATCGACTTTTGCACTTTATCAGTCATTTTATAAAAAAACTCCCGGAAGCCATGAAAAACTAAAACTTTTCAACACTTCCTGTTGAATTAATCTATTCCCAGTGCCAGCTCGAAAAGCTCATCCTGACGCTGCTCCATCAGTGCCGCCTCGGACGCTTCAACATCAACATGCTCGAAACCCAGAATATGGAGCAGGCCGTGGATCAGATAGTAGACCAGCGCTTCTTCAAGGGTGTAACCCAAAGCTTCTGTCTCCCGGGCTGCGGTCTCGACTGAGACCACGATACTGCCGAGATGACCCCGATCTTTGGCTAAAGGGAAAGATATCACATTAGTCGGTCGGGAACGACTAAAAAATTTTTCATTAAGCGCGGCAATCTGAACATCGTCAAGCAGCTCGATTTCCAGATCCCGAGACCCGATCTCCAACGCCTCGATAACCGGTACTAAAAGCGCCGAAATCAAGTCAATATCGACGACTCTGAGACTCTGACGATCAACGATACAAAGAGACATTACTCCGACCTCGAACCATGCCGCTCGTAGGCATTTATAATTTTCTGTACCAGCGGATGCCGGACGACGTCAACCGCGCTCAGATGGCAGAAACCGATACCCTTGACATCCTTTAAGATATTCTGCACCGAAAGCAGCCCCGACTGCCGCTCTCCGGCCAGATCGGTCTGGGTCACATCTCCGGTAACCACGGCTTTCGAAGAGAAACCCAAACGGGTCAGAAACATCTTCATCTGTTCGTTGGTTGTATTCTGGGCTTCATCCAGGATAACAAACGAGTCATTCAACGTGCGCCCCCGCATAAAAGCCAGCGGCGCCACCTCAATAATCCCCTTATCCAACATTTCATGAGCCTTGTCAATCGGGATCAGATCATGCAGGGCATCATAGAGCGGCCGCAGATAGGGATCGATCTTTTCCAGAAGATCCCCCGGCAGAAATCCCAGCCGCTCCCCGGCTTCAACCGCGGGCCGGGTAAGAACGATTCTTTCCACCTGATGATCATGCAGGGCGGCAATCGCCATGGCCATTGCCAGATAGGTTTTGCCGGTACCGGCCGGGCCGATCGCAAAGACGATGTCATGCCGCCGGATGGCATCGATATAGAACTTCTGGCCCCGGCTTTTCGGCGAGATAAAGCGCCGTTTGCCGCCCTTGCCCCGAATATAGACCTTATCTAAAAAGATCTCTTTTAACGAAGCCCCGGCATCGGCGGATTTAATGCGCCAGGCATAATCGATATCCGCGACAAACAGCGGGTAGGAAGCAAGCACCAAATCGTAGAGCTCTTCCAGCACCGCCAGCGCCAGCTCGGCTTTTAACTCATCGCCTTCAACCATGACGGTCGTGCCCCGGGTATTAATCGTCACCCCGGCACTTTCAGCCAGCTGGGTTAAGTGTTCGCCACCCTCCCCGACCAGGGTCTGCAGGGTTACGGAATCGGCAAACTCATGCTTAAACATCAATAATTCACCTGTTATATTCCGCCAAAAAGCGGGTCATATCATCAACCGCCCCGGCCACCTGCGGCAGGACGTTCTCATAATTACTCTCGTATTCACTGGCCAAATCGTGATCACCGACATCGGTTACCCCCCTTAATACCAGAGCCGGAACCGCCATCCTTTTAGCCACCCGGACGATTGAAGCCCCCTCCCAGTCGGCAACCAGAGCCTGATAACGGGTAAACAGATTCTCCCGGACCGCGGGGGTATCGGCATTGCGGTCGGCCGAAGCTAAAGGGCCGAGCTTAAATTCGGGAAAACGGGCCGTCAGAGCTGCTAACAGCTCCGGATCGCAGGCGGTTACCGGCACACTTTTGTGGTCACTGGTAAAATCGTATTCAATCACCCGCTCCGCTAAAATCAGGTCGCCGACCTTAAGATCCGGAGCCAGGGCCCCGCAGGAGCCGAAATTAAGCACCAGATCAGCCGCGAAACGATCGATCAGCATCTGGGTGGTGGCCGCCGCCATAACCTTACCGAGGCCGGAGGTCGTTGCCACCACCTCTTTGCCGGCCAGTGTACGGCGATAAAAATTACGCCCGGCAATCTTTTCCAGAGACCAGCTGCCTCGGCTCAAAAGCGGCTTAAGCTCATGGCGCAGGGCCGCGATCAGAACAATCTTAGAAAACATTTTAATCCCGAAACATGATCGTTAAAAAAGTCGCTGACCCGCCGCCAAACTCAAGGCCGCCTCAACTTCCGGCATAACGGTAACAGCATTTATCAAGCCAGTGGCCGAGTTCGATGTTATCGGCCGGAGCGTAGCCGAAGGTATCCTGCCAGAGGTACTGATCCTCCATGCAGAAATAGATAAAAACCTCCGGGGCGTAACTCTTTATTTCATCCACCAGAAAACGGTAGAGGCGGCGGCGGATCGCGCTGAAATAGCGCTGTTTACCGTCGAGACCGCGGATAAATTCACCTGCCGTAATGTTACTTTGACAATGATTCTCCCGCAGCACCTCTTTCACCTGCGGCATGAAACGAAAGGCCCCGATCGATATCCAGATGATATCACTGCCTTTGAGATATTTGAAAATCTCAGCCACCGTCTGTCGGTAGCCCTCCTCCCAGCCCGGAAAATAGAGCAGCGGATCAAAATGGAGACCGATGCGAAAACCCCGCTCCCGGCAGCGGGCCGCAGCCTGAAGGCGCTCTTCGATCGAAGCGGCCAGCCCCTCTTCCCGGGCCGTCACCGCGGGAGCGTTGAGACTCCAGGAGACCACCGTCTCGCCGATCTCGCCCGGATAGTCAAGCAGGCTGGAGATGGCTACACTCTTGGTTTTCAACTCCAGAATTGCATTTTTACAACCCCCGAAATAGTCGATAAGGCGCGGTGCCAGATTCGTCAGGGGATCCATAAAGAGACTGTCGGTAAACTCGCCGGTGCCGATCCGGTAGAAAACGCCGGGTTTGGCCAGTTCCTCATCAAGTTCGGCAAAAGCATCGTCCAGATTGACAAACTGGGTGATAAAAGGGTTATTGAGATAACCCTGCAAAACGCAATAACTGCAGCCGATATTACAGCCTAAGCCGAGATGCAGAATCTGGTAGAGACAGCAGCGATAACTCTCGGCCGTCCCCGGGCAGGCTTTGAGAAAGCGGCCGCGGTGGAGGGCGAGAAAGAGCGTCGTCCGGGGTGAATAGAGCCGGCTTAAAGAACTGAAATCATCACCGGCCGGCCGTTTCACCGTAACCACCTGCGTATTTTTAAGCCGGCTCAGAATACTCCGGGTCAAGGGATAATCTGCCGCCGCCTCTTCGACGAGTACGGTTGCCGGATAAAAAACCGAACGTTGCCAGTCAAGTTCTGGAGATGAGTTCATCGATATCTTCCGGGGCGACTTCATTTAAGGCCCGACAGCATAACTGAAACTTCCGGCTGTCGCTGAAGCTGAAACTGAGACGATATTCACCGCCTTCAAAATCGGGGGGCGGATCGAGAATAAGCGCCGGCGGCAGGGAAAGTTTTGCCAGTTTTTCGGCAAAATCACTTTGGGCCGCGGTCAAGTGAGGATAGAGTTTAACCTTAAGCTGATGTCTGAGTTCAGCGATAACAATCCGGCCCTCATCATCCTTAGCTGCGGTAACGGCCGCCGCCAGCGGCAGGCAGGGGGAAACCCCGTCCCGGCGGGCGAGATCGTCCAGACGGCCGATTACTTCGCGCAGCTTATTGCGCCGCAGACCGGTCTCCCGAATCAGTTCAATCAGGGCCTGATACTCAGGCTCATGCCACTCCCGCAGCAGATCAACACTTTCGGGGTCTATGACTCCGGCGGCAACCAGTTTTCGTAAATCTTTAGAAAATCCGGCAAGCGCCTGGTAACGCCGGTAAAAACGCTCTTTTTTCGGGATCTTCAAGGCCGGTTGAATTTCGCTTAAAAGCTCCTCCCGGCTAAACAGTTCGCCGGCGGCGGCATGGATATCGGCAATTTCAACCGGGTTAAACTCACGCTGGGCCAGATTCTCCCACAAAGCCCGTAAAAAAAGTTCCTTGCGGCAAGCGCCGGCGGCAGCCAGAATATCAAGTTCCTGAGTCGGTGGAGAGCTTCGCCGGAAAGCCTCCAGCCGCTGCCGGCCGCAGACAATTATATATCCGGCCTCAGATTCCAGCAGCAGCGGCGGCTGAAGGATACCGACATGCTTGATCGAAGCCTGAAGTTTCGGCGGAATTTCACCAAAAGAGAAAGGAAATGAGCGGTCGGCAAAATCTATTTCGGTAAGACGGCAGCGGCCCGGTTTGACAAGATTCATCACTATTAATGCCTTAAACTGTAACATTGACCATTTTCAATGACGGTATCCACCAGCCAGTCGGCATCACTTTCGGGATAGTCGATATTGTAGTTGAGGCCCCGGCTCTCTTTGCGATAGAGCGCCGAGGTGATAATCAGATCGGCGACAACAGCGATATTGCGCAGTTCTAACAGATCGACCGAAAGAGTCTGATCCCAGTAGAACTCATGCAGTTCATGCACCAGCGAGTCGATCCGCCGCTTGGCCCGCAGCAGCCGTTTGTGCGAGCGGACAATGCCGACATAGTTCCACATGAAGCGGCGGATCTCATCCCAGTTCTGGGTGATCACCACCTTCTCATCGGGATCGTTCTTATGGGTATAACGCCACTGCGGAAATTCCGGCAGAGACAATTTTTTCAAGGCGTGCACCTTTTTTATTTCAGCCGCCGCCTGGGAGCTGTAAACAATCGCCTCTAAAAGCGAATTGCTGGCCAGCCGGTTGGCCCCGTGCAGACCTGTGCAGGAGACCTCGCCGGCGGCATAAAGCCCGGGCAGAGAGGTCCGCCCCTCTTTATCCACCTGCACCCCGCCGCAAAGGTAGTGAGCCGCCGGAACCACCGGAATCGGCTCTTTCGTGATATCAATTCCGAGTTTCAGGCAGGTGGTATAGATCAAGGGAAAACGCTCGCGGATAAAATCGGCCGGCTTAAAACTGATATCAAGAAAGACACAGTCGTCACCGCTTCGTTTCATCTCATGGTCGATCGCCCGGGCGACGATATCCCGCGGGGCCAGTTCCCGGCGCTCATCGTAAGCCGCCATAAAGGGAGAGCCGTCCTTTAATTTCAGGATCGCCCCTTCGCCCCGAACGGCTTCGGAGATGAGAAAATTTTTCACTAAAGGATGGTAGAGACAGGTCGGATGAAACTGGAAAAACTCCATATTGGCAATCCGGACCCCGGCCCGCTGGGCCATGGCCACACCGTCCCCGGTGGCGATATCGGGGTTGGTCGTATAGAGATAGACCTTGCCCGCCCCGCCGGATGCAAGCAGGGTCGACCCGGCGACAAAGGCATGCACCTTGCCGCTTATGCGGTTAAGAGCGTAAGTACCCCAGCAGTAGTCATCCCGGCGGGCCGCTCCCAACCATTTATTGGCCGTCAAAAGGTCGATGGCGGCCATATCCTCCCATAAAACAATATTCTCATGTTCCCGGCAGCGGGCAATCAACACCTCTTCAATCTCACGGCCGGTGGAATCGGCCGCGTGCAGAATCCGGCGCCGGGAGTGGCCGCCCTCCCGGGCCAGGTCATAACCGGTTGCGGATTCAGGATTACGGCTGAAGCTGACCCCCATGGCGATCAGCTCTTTCAGACACTCAGGTCCTTTACTGACAACCAGATCGACCACCTCGCGATGACCGAGACCGGCCCCGGCCCGCATCGTATCTTCAGCATGGGCCGTAAAGCTGTCATCCAAATCTAAAACCGCCGCGATGCCACCCTGAGCAAGGTTGGTATTGGCATCGGCCTCCTTACGCTTGGTAATAATATGCACCCGGCCGGAATCGGCTACCTGCAGGGCGAAAAAAAGCCCGGCAATGCCGCTGCCTAAAACCAGAAAATCACTGTTGTGGAATACCGTCATCAGATTTGCAGAGCTCTAAAAAGTTTTTCAATAATACTTGCAACTATCCTGGAAATCAGGATTTCAGCGGGACTCTCGCTAAAATATTGAGTAATTTACTCGACATTATAGAAAGGCAACGTCGACCTATAACACAAAAAGTGCTGCCTTGAAAGCAGTAACCTTAATTTTGCATGCTAAAAAACCCATGACCGGCATCAACCACGACAAAGCGTTGCTACCCGATTTCAAGATGAAACAAT
>JANTFH010000001.1 GCA_024763535.1 Thermodesulfobacteriota bacterium | reverse complement strand
AGCGCCATGGCCGCCAACCCGATCGCTTTTCTGATTCCCTGCCACCGGGTCATCAGAAATGACGGCCGCCTCGGCAACTATCGCTGGGGCAGTGCATTTAAGCAGAAAATCCTCGACTGGGAAAAAAGCAGCGCCTGATGTTGCGAAAGCTTACGAGGGTTACAGCAGAAGTTTAAGAAAGCTTTCCGCCGCATACGCTTCATCAATTTTAGGAGTTTTCGGGAAAAGTTCGCCGGCGGCCCGGGCGAAAAGTCCGGTGCCGGTTTTATCGAGATAAGAATCCGCAGCCGGGGCTGCATATATCGGGATATCGGCAAGGCCGCAGGAGGGCGATTTACGTTTCAGAAGAAAACCGTCGACATGAGAAAGAGAGCACAGAAATCTTTGGGAAAAATCGACCATCCTTGAAGTCAAATCGATTCCGGTCTCCGGCTGGATCAGGGAGATGCCGAGATCTTTCCGCACCAGGCGAATCGGCGGCCGCGGGCAGCCAAGACCGATTTCACATTCGGGACAGACCGGGATAAAATCGACTTCATTTTGCAGCGCCGCCACCAGAGGAGATTCCAGAACAGCCCCGTTCCAGCGGCAGACCCCGAAACCGAGACAGCGACTGACGACGATTACCGGTTTTCTCTTAAGACTCATTTATCATACCAAAAAGGGCTCAAAACTCATGCCGGTTCTGAACCCTTTCTTCTACAAAAATTATTGTATATATTCAGCCAAACATATCTCCCGTCTTTCTGGAGGGGACGGGGGTGGTTTTTCTCAAGCGGTTGCGGAAATGATTTCGTTGTTTTTCTTAGGCGAGTACCCTAAAGGGTATAAATTTCGCCCACAAGCATTGCAACTGTCTGAGCGTAAGCGAGTTTTGCAATGCGGGCGAAGCGAGTGTTAGAAAAACAGAAATCTTAACGCCTGGCGGAGAAAATCCGCCCTCGGCCCCGGATTACAGTAAAGCAGCAATAAACAGTATGAACTCCGCTTCGCTTCCCATTGACGGGGACAGAATTGAATTCTGTCCCCACTCCGAGACAGCTTGAAATAAGAAACAATCACAATGGTCAGCGCTGAGCTACCCGGCAGTCGCGGCAGAGGTCGAAAAAGTCTTCCGGAAGATCGGCTTTTTTCTGGAGATAGTCGCACTGGAAAACGGGAGCGACTTCGACGCCGCATGATTTACAGTATTTGAGCTCAAGAACCCGGGACCAGCGGTCGATAATCTTCTGCTCGCCGTCTTCCTGAATCTGGATGGCGCCGGTCGGGCAGAGATAGACGCAGGCGCCGCAGCCGATGCACTGCTCGGCCTCTTCCCCGAAAGGCGGTACCACCACCCGGTCAACCCCGCGCTGGGCGAAGGTTATGGCGTTGGCACCGACCACCTCGCGGCAAACCCGCTCACACTGACCACAAAGAATGCAATCGTCGTAATTAAGTTCAAAACGTGAGCCTTTGAGACCGTGATCGGCCGCCAGACGGTCGAGTTCAGGCGAGGTATTGCAGCGGCCGAGCAGCATTTCTAAAACCATGCGCCGGGCTTTGACGGCGGCCGCACTCTCGGTTTCGACGACAATCTCTTTCGTAATCGGGTAGTTGCATGAAGTTGTAACCGTGGACCAGTCACCATCGATAATCTCGACCAGACAGAGACGGCAGGCGCCGTAAGGCTCCAACAGTTCGTGATTACAGAGGGTCGGAATCTTGATATTGAGGGCGGCAGCGGCTTTTAAGATCGTCGTGCCCGCTTCAACTTCGCTCTTTTTCCCGTTTATGGTTATTTTAATCATCATCCTCTCCCCTTAAGCCTGAGTATCAGAAGTCAGAGCTTTACAGACCCCGGCCGGACATTTCTTATCATTTATGTGAGCCAGATATTCATCACGGAAATAGCGCAGCGTACTTAAAACCGGGTTCGGCGCGGTTTTACCGAGACCGCACATTGAAGCCTGCTGAATCACCGGTGCCATCTCCTCCAGGAGTTCGAGATCGGCCATAGTACCGGTTCCCAAGGTAATCTTGTCGAGAATTTCGTACATCCGCTGCAGACCTTCACGACAGGTCGTACACTTACCGCAGGACTCACCTTTAAGGAAACCGACAAAGTATTTGGCGACATCAACCATACAGGTCTGATCATCCATAACAATCATCCCGCCGGAACCCATCATTGAACCGAGTTCCGTCAGGGCATCAAAATCAACCGGCATATCCAGATGTTCCGCCGGGATACAGCCGCCCGAAGGACCGCCGGTCTGCACCGCCTTAAAGGCTCGATTTTTGGGAATCCCGCCGCCGATAGCAAAGATAATCTGCCGCAGGCTGATCCCCATCGGCACCTCAACCAAGCCGGTATTTTTAACCTTGCCGACGAGACTGAAAATCTTGGTGCCGGAACTCTTTTCCGTCCCCAGCCCTTTATACCAGACCGCGCCGCGATTAATAATCAACGGCACATTGGCCCAGGTTTCAACATTATTTAAAACCGTCGGTTTACCCAAGAGACCGCTTTCGGCCATATGGATATGCTTGGCCCGGGGTTCACCCACCTCGCCTTCAATCGAGGCGATCAAGGCACTTGATTCGCCACAGACAAAAGCGCCGCCGCCTTTGCTGATATGGATGTCGAAATTAAAACCGCTGCCCAAAATATTCTCACCGAGCAGACCCAACTCCCGGGCGCTCTCCAGCGCGCATTGGAGATTACGCACCGCCTGCGGATATTCATTGCGAACATAGACATAACCGGCAGTCGCGCCGATAGCGAAGGCGCCGATCATCATACCTTCAACAATTGCGTGGGGATTACCTTCTAAAAGGCTGCGATCCATATAGGCCCCGGGATCACCCTCATCGGCATTACAGATAACGTATTTAACTTCACTTTCAACATTGGCCGCCGAAGCCCATTTGCGACCGGTCGGGAAACCGCCGCCGCCGCGACCGCGCAGACCCGCTTCTTCAACTTCAGCCACAACCTTTTCGGCATCCATCCCGGTCAAAACCTTTTCCAGGGCCTGATAGCCGCCGATACCGAGATAATCTTCGATACTGGTGGGATCAATATAGCCGTTATCCCCGAAAACGAGACGTTCCTGAAGTTTATAGAAGGGCACATCCTTTTCCAGTTTAACCCGCTCTTTGGTCGCCGGATCAAAAAAGAGAAGTTTATCGAGAACCTCACCTTTAGCGATGGTCTTATTGACAATATCAGCCAGATGTTTCTCTTTGACGCGCTGATATAAAATACCTTCCGGGCGAACTACGGCCAAAGGCCCTTTTTCACAGTAACCATGACAACCGGTGGTTTTCAACTCAACCTTATCACCGAGTCCGGCGTTCACCAGTTCCTGTTTAAGCCCCTCAACCACATTATCACAGCCATGCGCCTGACAACCGGTTCCGGTACAGACCGCGATCATGGCCCGGTCGGGATCGCGCTCGGCGGCACACTGTTTTCGATAGGCATCGAGTTGCGCGGCATTTTCTATTTTTTTCATAGTCTTATCCTTCGATTAAACAAGTTTTCAAAATATTAAATAAAGCGGGTAACGGCGAACTTTGCTTCGCCCTCCGTAACCGGGGACAGAACTGAAGGTCTGTCCCCATGTCCCCACATCGAGACAGGTCGATGGAGGTTAGCGGAAGCGATTCAGGATTTCGGGGAGTTTTTCACCGTCCAATTCACCGAAATAGTCTCCGTCAATTACAGCTACCGGCCCTAAGGCGCAGGCACCGACGCAGTTGACTGTTTCAATCGAGAATTTAAGGTCGTCAGTGGTGCCGCCATCGGCAATACCTAATTCACCCTCAAGTGCGGTTAAAATTTTATCGGCTCCGCGTACATGGCAGGCGGTTCCGACACAGAGGCAAACCATATGTTCACCTTTGGGCTCGAGATTGAACGCCTTGAAAAAAGTAGCGATACGATAGACTTTAGCCACCGCAATCTTGAGACAGTCAGCCAGAGCTTCGAGCTCGGGCCGGGGCAGATAGTGGTTTTTATTGCGGCTCTGAATCTCCTGCAGCATGGCAATCAGATTTGCCGGATTGTTGTCGTAGAGGGCTGCAACCTCACTGCTTATATTTTCTGCACTCATTTAGGCCCCCTTCAATCAAGTTCGATTGAGCTCATTTTAACTTTTTTCAACAGGCGCTCGTATGATTTATCCACCTGCTGCTGAATTTCTGCGATATTATCATCATTCAGGTGCCGAAAACGACCCTGGGGCTTCAAGTAGTCACTAACCGGCCGGTGGTTTTTATGGGTCACCGTCATCCGGTATTCACCGTTGACAATCTCATAGAGAGGAAAAACCTTGCTCTCCGCGGCGATCCGGCCGATACTTACAGCCAGATTCGGCGCCATGCGCCAACCCGTGGGACAGGGCACAAAACAGTGAATATAGGCCGGCCCCGGAGTTTCAGAGGCTTTTTTCACCTTGGCCATCAGATCAAAAGGAAAGCTGGGAGAAGCCGTGGCAACATAGGGAATATTGTGGGCGGCGGCGATCTCGACAACATTTTTCTTCATCGTATGCTGGCCTAAGGGGTCAGCCTTGCCGGAAGGGGAGGTCGTCGTCGTTGCCCCGTAGGGGGTTGAACTTGAACGCTGGATCCCGGTATTCATATAGGCCTCATTGTCGTAACAGATATAGATCATATCGTGACCGCGCTCGAGGGCTCCGGAGAGCGCCTGGAGACCGATATCAACCGTGCCGCCGTCACCGGCCTGAGCTAAAATCGTAACCTTGCGGTCAACCGGATATTTACCTTTTCTCTGCAAAACCTTAACCGCGGCTTCAACCCCGGAGGCTACCGCCGCAGCGTTCTCAAAGGCAACATGAATCCAGGGCACCTTCCAGGCCGAATGCGGAAAAGATGAGGTCACAATTTCAAGACACCCGGTCGCATTGGCGATAATATAATCATGCCCTAAAGTCTTGGCCACAAGCCGCACCGCCAGCAGTTCGGCACAGCCCTGACAGGCACGATGCCCACCCGCTAAAAACTCCTGCTGCGGTGTCATCTTGGCGGCATAAACGTTTAAATTTTCCATTATTCCCGCACTCCTATCATCTTATATTCATGAATTTCATTAGCTTCGGCCATCGCTTCCGCCTGATCGACCATCATCACAAAATCATCGACCGTAATATCGCGACCGCCAAGCCCGGCAATAAAGCTGGCAACATACGGCGCATCCTTTATCGAATAAAGTGCTGAGCGAACTTCACCGGCCACGGGTCCGCCGGCCCCGCCGAAGGATACGGCCCGGTCGAGCACAGCCAGAGTTTTGACCCCGGCCATTTCAGCCCTGAGCTCATCAGCCGGGAAGGGGCGCCAGAGACGCAGACGAATGAGGCCGACTTTACGCCCGCCTTCCTGGAGTTTGTCAATCGCTTCCATCGCGGTTTCGCTGACACTGCCCATCGTCATCAACAGAGTCTCAGCACCCTCCGAGCGATAGGTTTCGACAACCTTATATTCACGCCCGAACATCTCGGCAAATTCAGCAAATACCTCTTTAATTACGGTTATCGACCCTTTCAGAACTTCATCCTGACACTTTTTCGCTTCGGCGTAGATCTCGGGCACACCGACGGTCCCCATGCTCACCGGATCATCGGGATTAAGCTGGACTGCCGGTTTATATTCCGGCAGAAATTTATCAACTTCATCCTGATCCAAAAACTCATGCGGTTCGATCACATGGCTCAACGTAAAACCATCAATATTGACACTGATCGGCAACAGCACCCGATGATCTTCGGCAATCTTGAAGGATTGCAGCGTCAGATCAAAAGCCTCCTGGCCGTTTTCGGCAAACATCGCAATCCAGCCGGTATCCCGCACACTCATAATATCACTGTGGTCATTCCAGATACTGATCGGCCCGGAGAGAGCGCGATTGGCAATCGTCATAACTATCGGCAGCCGCAACGCCGGGATAATAAAAAGAATCTCATTCATCAGAGCCAGACCCTGAGAACTGGTAGCCGTATAAGTCCGGGCCCCGGCGGCCGAGGTTCCGGCACAGACACTCATAGCTGAATGCTCCGATTCAACCGGGATAAAAGCCGCATCGAGCTCACCCTCAGCCACCAGCTCCGAGAGATGTTCAACGATATGCGTTTGCGGCGTGATCGGATAGGCGGCAACCGCGTCGACCTTAGCCAGTTTAACCGCTTCGCTGATGGCCAGCGAAACCTCTATTCCTACGCGCTTAGCCATTATTCGCCCTCCTCGACCATGCTGATACATCCGGTCCAGCACTCGGTCGCGCAGATGCCGCAGCCTTTACAGTGCTCAAGATCAAAATCATAAGTTCCATCGGCAGCCAGCTGAATCGCCCCTTCAGGACAGACCAGATAACAAACTCCGCATTTTATACACTTATCTTTATTGGTCTGCGGCTGCTGCGAACGCCAGTCCCCGGTACGGTACTCGGCCGAGCAGCCGGGTTTCGACACCATAAAGCCCAGGTCATATTCATGCCAGGCTTTTTCATTAAATTTTTTCGTCACCGTTTATCTCCTTATATCGTCCAGATCAGACCATCTCGATTTCAGTTTCAGCGAAAGCGCGGCGCAAAGCTCTAATATTTTTGGCCGCAATCCGGCCGAAACGAGCTTCAAGCGGCCCCACCAGAGCTTCCACCGGCACCAGTGTTGCCGCTTTTACGGCCGCACCCAGCATTGTCGTATTGGTAATCGGCAGTCCCAACTCCTCAAGAGCAATATGGGTCGCGTCAACTCGGGCCAGTGAAGTCTTAAACCCAAACTCCGTCCGCAGTTCAGCAATTGATTTAGCACTGTTAATTACCAGCATCCCGTCACTTTTCAAACCTTCAGTAACATCAACAATCGACAGTACCGAGGGATCAAGAACCATCACCACATCCGGAGTGTAAACCTTGGTCCGGTTACGAATTTTCTTATCACTGACGCGGGCAAAAGCCACTACCGGCGCCCCCCGGCGTTCCGGGCCGAAGCTGGGAAAGGCCTGGGCAAATTTGCCTTCGTTGATCGCGGCGATTGCCAACATTTCGGCCGAGGTTACCCCGCCCTGGCCACCCCTGCCATGCACTCTAACTTCGATCATAAGAAGCTCTCCTTAATTACTCATCGATACTTTTCTGCCGAGAAGCTGTCAACAGAAAACAATAGCCATGTATACAATAATGTTTAACAGTACACTGTATACAATGTAAAAATTTAAATGTGAAGCACTATTTAACTAAAACAGCTAAAATTAATAAAATATAATTGTCTGGGTAAAAATTTCTCAAGGTCGGCAGATTAGAAACAAAGCCTGTTTCAACAATTACACCTTGATGAGGAATCCGTAAGCGGACCTCTTAGAGCGGCCCGCGACCGTCAAGAGATTTGCGGATAGTCACCGGATCCATATATTCAAGATCGGCCCCAACCGGCAGACCGCAGGCGGGACGACTCAGTTGAACTCCGAGCGGTTCAAGGATGCGGCTGATGAGCAGAGCGGTGGCATTGCCCTCCACCGTCGGGTTTGTAGCGATAATAACTTCACTTATCTGCTGACTTACAACCAGCTCTTTCAACCTTTCGAGCCGCAGACTCTCCGGTCCCTGCCCCTGCATCGGAGCCAGGTTGCCATGCAGAACAAAATAGCGTCCGTGAAAAGCGCCGCTGTTTTCGATTGATGAGGCATCGGCCGGGTATTCGACGACACAAAGCTGATAAACCTCACGGTGGGGATCCCGACAGATTGAACAGGGATCCTTTTCCGTCAGATTCTGACAGAAGGAGCAGAGCGACAGACGTTTCTTGACCTCAAGAATTGCCTCCGCCAGTTTCCCGGCTTCACCATCCGGCATCCGCACCATGTGAAAAGCCAGCCGGGCTGCGGTTTTCCGACCTACACCGGGAAGTTTTTTCAGCTGATCAACCAGCTCGGTAAGAGATTCGGGATAGCTGTTCATCGAACCGGGCCGGGCCGAAAATTAACCTTAAAATATAACATCAGCCCTTCTGTGAAAGCTCGGTCAAAACCCCTTTAGAGGTTTTCGGGTGGATAAAAGCAATCTTGGCCCCATGCGCCCCGGTGCGGGGCTCTTCATCTACGAGACGAGCGCCTTCAGCCTTAAGACGCTTGAGTTCGGCCACAATATCATCAGTGGCATAGCAAATATGGTGGATGCCCTCACCCTTTTTCTCCAGATGTTTAGCCACAGCGGATTCGGAGCTGGTGGGACAGACAAGTTCAATATGGGTCTCACCAATCTCAAAAAAGGCGACCTTGACCTTCTGGTCGGCGACCTCCTCAATACCTAAAAACTTCATCCCCATCATATCCCGGTAAAATTTAGAGGTTTCCTCAATATCCTTGACCGCAATCCCAATATGATCGATCTTCTGCAACATTTTCAACTCTCCTTAATAGTCATTCCCAAACCGGCGAAAATTTCGTCAACCCCATCCATCGGCGTAATCTGCTTATCGGCAACCCGTTTGACGATTTCATCATAGTCAGTCATGGTGGTTGAACGTTCCATAATACTGTCAAGCAGGTAGGCCCGCAATTCACTTTCCGCCTTTTCGGCTATCTTTTTCTGGATCAGACCGGTCTCAACCACCTTGTCTCCGTGGGCGAAGATGCCCTGAACCAGTTCATCGATGCCTACATCATCAACCGCAACCGTTCGAAAAATTTCAGGTTTATCCTTATCCTTAATCATATCCAGCATCGCCCTGATCTCACTGAAGAGTTTATCAGCGCCTTCACGGTCAGCCTTGTTGACGGCAAAGACATCGGCAATCTCCATAACTCCGGCTTTGGCTATCTGCACCGAATCACCGAGACCGGGAACCATGACCACCACCGTGGTTTTGGCAATGCGGACGATATCGACCTCATCCTGACCGACACCAACGGTTTCGATAATAATCACATCCTTGCCGGAGGCATCCATCAGGTGCATAACATCTACAGCGCTCTTACTCAGACCGCCGAGATGACTGCGGGTGGCCATACTGCGGATAAAAACCCCGTCATCCAAGGCGTGCTGCTGCATCCGGATGCGGTCACCGAGAATGGCACCACCGGAGAACGGGCTTGAGGGGTCGACGGCGATCACACCGACGGTTTTACCCTGCTGCCGCAGCTTGGATATAACCTTGTCCGTCAGGGTGCTTTTGCCGGCCCCGGGCGGGCCGGTAATTCCCAGAAGATAAGCGTTACCGGTTCTCGGATAAATCTCTTTCAGTAACTCTCTTTTCCCCGACCGGTCATTCTCAACGACAGTAATAGCTTTGGCCAGGGGCCGGACTTTGCCGGCCAAAAGACCCGTGACTAAATCTTTCAATCTTAAATCCTTAATATCACACCGTAAAAATTACGCGGTGGTAACGTTTTCTTTAATAAAAGCGATGGTATCTTCGGTGGAGGTGCCGGGCAGAAAGATTTCGGCAACACCGGCCGCTTTCAAACCGGGGATATCTTCGTCGGGAATGATCCCGCCGCCGAATACCAGCACATCACCGGCACCCTGCGCCTTAAGCAGATCAACCACCTTGGGGAAAAGCTTATTGTGGGCCCCGGAAAGACAACTTAAACCGATACTGTCGACATCTTCCTGGACGGCGGTGGCGACAATCTGCTCGGGGGTCTGGCGGATTCCGGTATAGATAACCTCCATTCCCGCATCACGCAGGGCCCGGGAAACCACTTTGGCTCCGCGATCATGACCATCAAGACCAGGTTTGGCGACCAATACTTTAATTTTCTTATCCATTTTACAGCTCCTGACCCGGCTGAACCGGTTACAATTGTAAATATTCGCCTTGCTTACAGTAAAACTACGGTAGAATTAATATAACAAACTCCGCTTCGCTTGCCGTTAACGGGGACAGAATTGAATTCTGTCCCCAAATTGTCTACTAGCCCTCGATATATTCGCCGAAAACCTCCCGCAGAACCCCGCAGACCTCACCCAGTGTCGCATAGGTCTTAACCGCAGAGACAATCACCGGCAGCAGGTTATCACCGGATTCGGCAACCCGACGCAGTTCTTTAAGTGAAGCGGCAACCGCAGCAGCATCCCGGTTGGCTTTCATCGCCTTCAGACTCTTAAGCTGCTCCAACTCCATCTCCTTCTTAATCCGCAGGAGATTTTCCGGAGCCGCTTCCTCAATCGTAAACTTGTTAACCCCGACGATTACCTGCTCAACAGTTTCGACTGATTTCTGGTAAGCGTAAGCACTGTCGCCGATCTCCTGCTGCATATAGCCGGCCTCAATGGCTTTCACCACACCGCCCAGATCATCAATCTTCTCAATATATTTTAAGGCCTTAGCCTCAATCTCGGAGGTCATCGACTCAACCATGTAGGAGCCCGCCAGCGGATCAATCGTATCGGCAACCCCGCTTTCGTGAGCAATGATCTGCTGGGTCCGCAGGGCGATCCTGACCGAATCCTCGGTCGGCAGGCATAAAGCCTCATCCCGGGAGTTGGTATGCAGGGAGTTGGTGCCGCCCAAAACCGCGGCAAGCGCCTGCATGGTTACGCGAACGACATTATTGTCCGGCTGCTGGGCGGTCAGACTGCAGCCGGCAGTCTGAGTATGAAAACGCATCATCATGGAAGAGGCCTTTTTCGCTCCGAAACGCTCCTTCATCAACTTGGCCCACAAACGCCGCGCGGCCCGGAACTTGGCCACCTCTTCAAGGAAATTATTATGAACATTGAAGAAGAAGGAGAGCCGTTTGGCAAAGACATCGACATCAAGGCCGGTTTTTACCGCCGCATCAACATAAGCCAGGCCGTCAGCCAGAGTAAAGGCGACCTCCTGCACCGCTGAAGAACCGGCTTCCCGGATATGATAACCGCTGATACTGATAGTATTCCAGTTCGGCAGATTATCCTTGCAGTAGGAGAAGATGTCGGTGATAATCTTCATCGACGGCTGCGGCGGGAAGATATAGGTGCCGCGGGCAAAATACTCTTTCAAGACATCATTCTGAATCGTGCCGCGGAGTTTGTCGGAACTAACCCCCTGTTTCTCGGCAACCGCGATATACATGGCCAGAAGGACGGCTGCCGGAGCGTTGATCGTCATCGAAGTGCTGACCTTGTCGAGGGCGATCTGATCGAAAAGGATCTCCATATCGGCCAGTGAATCGATGGCCACGCCGACTTTGCCGACTTCACCGTCGGAGAGTTCGTGATCGGAGTCATAACCGATCTGGGTCGGCAGATCGAAGGCGACACTTAAGCCGGTCTGGCCCTGTTCCAGAAGGTAACGATAGCGCTCGTTGGTCTGTTTGGCCGAACCGAAACCGGCATACTGACGCATGGTCCAGAAACGGGCCCGATACATCGTCGGCTGAACCCCGCGGGTAAAGGGAAATTCGCCCGGGAAACCAACCTCATCATTATAATCGATAGTTTCCACATCCGCCGGAGTAAAGAGCCGTTTCATCTCGATCCCGGAGGTTGTGGCAAAGTTCTCTTTGCGCTCCGGAAAACGGGCCAGAGCCTTCTCAACCATCACCTGCCACTGCTCCTGACGTTCAGCCAGACGGGCTTTATTCTCAGTACAACTCATAATTCACCTCAAATTATTTCAAAAACTTCAGTTACCAACCAGTAATAAAGACTTGCCAACAGCCTCCTAGAGCGGAATGTTGCCATGTTTACGGTAAGGCTGCTGCTCCTCCTTATCCTGAAGCATCTCCAGGGCCCGGATAATCTTGATCCGGGTCTCTTCCGGTTTAATCACCTCATCAACAAAACCGTAGGAGGCGGCCCGGTAGGGATTGGCGAAATTCTCTTTATATTCATCAACCAGTTCCTGACGTTTGGCGACCGGATCTTCAGCCGCTTTCAGCTCCTTGTTGAAAACAATATTAACGGCCCCATCCGGCCCCATAACTGAAAATTCGGCCGTCGGGTAGGCGTAATGGATATCCGCACCCAGCTGCCGGGAGGACATGGCACAGTAGGCCCCGCCGAAAGATTTCCGGGTCGTAATCGTAATCTTGGGTACCGTGGCTTCGGCATAGGCGAAGATAATCTTGGCCCCGTGGCGGATAATCCCGCCGAACTCCTGGCCGCTGCCGGGCAGAAAACCGGGCACATCAACGAAGGTCAACAACGGAATATTGAAGCAGTCACAGAAACGGATAAACCGGGCACATTTATCGGAAGCGTTGATATCAAGACAACCGGCCATGAAATTGGGCTGGTTGGCGATAATCCCGACCGACTCACCGTTAAAACGGGCAAAACCGGTTACCAGATTGGCCGCATACTGAGGCTGACTTTCCAGAAAATCTCCATTGTCAGCCGACAGTTTAATAATTTTTTTGATATCATAGGGCCGCCGGGAATCCGCCGGGACGATGTCGTTAAGTTCAGGAATCAGCTCTTCGCCTGCACCGGTAAATTCAACTAAAGGTGCCTTCTCACGGTTGCTCTGGGGAATAAAACTTAAAAGCTTTTTCACCTTGTCGATGCTCTCTTTATCATCTTTACCGGCCAGATGGGAAACCCCGCTGATCTTCATGTGCGTATTCGAGCCGCCGAGTTTCTCCTGGGTTACATCTTCATTGGTGACGGTTTTGATAACATTGGGCCCGGTAATGAACATATAACTGCTCTTTTCGGTCATCACGATAAAGTCCATGATCGCCGGGGAGTAGACCGCGCCGCCGGCACAGGGCCCCAGGATGGTGGCAATCTGCGGGATTACTCCGGAATAGACGGTATTACGGTAAAAGAGTTCAGCGTAACCGCCAAGACTTGAGACACCTTCGTGAATACGGGCGCCGCCGGAATCGTTCAGGGCAACGAAGGGAGCCCCGTTTTTCGCTGCCATATCCAGAATCTTACACATCTTCTGGGCGTTGGTTTCACTTAAGGTGCCGCCGATTGCCGTAAAATCCTGAGCACAGGCATAGGTCAAACGTCCGTTTACCCGGCCATAACCGCTGACCACTCCGTCACCGATGATCTTTTTCTTCTCCATGCCGAAATCGACACAGCGATGGGTAACAAATTTATCGACTTCCTCAAAAGTGCCCTCATCGAAGAAATAGAGCATCCGCTCCCGGGCCGTCATCTTCCCGGCTTCGTGCTGCTTGGCGATGCGGGCTTCGCCGCCACTGATCTCGGCCGCCTTATTCATCTGCTCTAAACGTTCCAGTTGTGCTTCTTTTAATGACATTGTCTCTCTCCCGACGGTTAAGATTGTATGAAACGGTAAATTGTATACTGCATACCAAACCAGAATTACTGGCTTCTATTATAGTAGTGTCCCCCTGTCAAGAGGAATTTTTTTCAACTACAGTAAAGGGCCTCTCTAATGTTGCGGTGGCCGAACCTTCCCGGAGAGTACGCAGAGACAACCGATCTAGTCGCGGCCGACCCCGACATAAGCAAATCCGGCTTCCCGGAGTTTATCTCCATCATAAACATTACGCAGATCCGCAAATACCGGCCGGGCCATAACTTCTTTAAGGCGATCAAGGTCGAGATAGCGAAACTGGTTCCACTCCGTCAGCAAAACCAGGATATCGGCTCCGGTGGCGGCGCCATAAGCATCTTCGGCATATTCGATCTCAACCGGGCTTACACTCTTAAAAGAGTTTATGGCTTCCGGATCATAACCCTTGATCCGGGCTCCCATTTTCGTCAGGCTCTCAACCATATAAAGAGACGGAGCGTCGCGTACATCATCGGTTTTGGGCTTGAATGCCAAACCTATAAGGGCCACGGTTTTACCGTTCACATCACCGCCGGCAAGGGCCACGACCTTATCCACCATCCGCTGACGCTGGCGCTGATTGACTTCTATCACGGTCTCAACAATTGATAACGGCTCATCATATTTGCGGCCGGTAGCTGCCAGAGCCAGCGTATCTTTAGGAAAACAGGAGCCGCCGTAACCGGGGCCGGCATGGAGAAATTTTTTGCCGATGCGGCCGTCAAGCCCGATCCCTTTAGCCACCTGCTGCACATTGGCCCCGACCTTTTCACAAAGATTGGCAACCTCGTTGATAAAACTGATTTTGGTCGCCAGGAAAGCATTGGCGGAGTATTTTATCAACTCGGCGGTAGCAATGTTGGTCAGAACGAAGGGCGTCTCATTGAGATAGAGAACACTGTAGATATCCTTCATGATGGCTGCCGCCTGATCACTCTCCGCACCGATCACCACCCGGTCCGGGCGCATGAAATCGGGAATCGCGGAACCTTCCCGCAGAAACTCGGGATTAGAAACCACATCAAAATTAGTTTTTGTGACCTGGTTTTCTGCAATTATCCGGCGCACCATCTGGCCGGTACCAACCGGCACCGTACTTTTATCGACAACCACTTTATAGCCGTTCATAAAACGGCCGATATCCGCCGCTACCGCTTCAATCTGAGAAAGGTCCGCCGAGCCGTCTTCGGCCGGGGGGGTTCCGACGGCGACAAAGATAACCAGGGAATCCGTAATTCCGGCTTCCAGATCGGTACTGAAAGAGAGCCGTTTCTGCGCCATATTGCGCTTGACCAGATCATCGAGACCGGGTTCAAAGATCGGGATTTCACCCCGCTGCAAACCATCAATTTTCTTCTCATCCAGATCAACACAAAGAACCTTCATGCCGAATTCCGCCAGACAGGCTCCGGACACCAGACCAACATAGCCGGTACCGATTACGGTTATATGCATAAACCAACTCTCCTAATGCGGGGATAACTCCCGCAATCCAAAGGGCCATTTCGGCCCGCAAATAAGTGCTCTTATCAGAGCTCTGCATAAGTTTCTTCATCAGAACCTCTGCCTGACGGCAAAGAACCTGTGAAGCACTTAACATTTTCTTGTTTTTCAAACCAGAAAATAACCTGTAAGGCACTAATCGTTAATCAGTTGACAATCCTAAACTCATAAGGCGCAACAGGATAGGGTAATTACCCGCAATTGTCAATATAAAAGCAAAATCCGGCGGGGTTTGCACTTCCCCGGAAAACAGACCCGTTCAAACTCTTTCGCCGAAATAAAAACAACTGACCGGTCAAGTTATATTTGACATTTTAATTTATCAGGATATATAACGATACCCATACGCTGGAGATTAAGCAATCCCTCCCAAAAACCTGAGTTGCGGCCGCAAAATATAATTAGACTCCGTCTCGGCCCCGAAGCCCCCGAATATCAGCAAGGTGAAACTGTGGATACCAAAGAGCTGCTCAACACCAAAGAGATCGCCGCCTACCTGAAGATTAACGAGAAAAAGGTTTATCAACTCATCCAGGAAGGCAGTATTCCCTGTACCCGCGCGGTCGGTAAATGGCTTTTCCCCTTAAAACAGATTAACCGCTGGCTTGAGGAACAGACGGAGTTGACAAAAAGCATCCTGATTGCCGGCAGTGACGACCCGCTGCTGCTCAATCTGGTGGAGGAGTTCAACCGGATTCATTTTCCGAAACAGCTTATTTTTCAAGCCGCTATCGGTAGCCGTAAAGGACTTATCGCTCTGGCCGAAGGCAAGGCCCAGGTGGCCGGAGTCCACCTCTTCCATCCCCCCACCGGCCAGTACAATATTCCCTATGTGGAGAAACATCTGGCCGGTAAAAAATTTGTTGTCGTCAATTTAGCCTATCGCCGGCAGGGGCTGCTGGTACAATCGGGAAATCCGCACAACCTGCGGACACTTACCGATCTGGCAGCAAAAAAATCCCGTTTTAGCAACCGCAACCCAGGCTCAGGAACCCGCTATCTATTTGATTTTCTTTTAGAAAAAGAGCACCTTACCCCGGATAAGATTAACGGCTACGAACGTGAGCAGGTCACCCATCTGGAAACCGGCCTTGAGATTCTGCGCGGCGATGCCGATGCCGGTATGGGCATTGAGTATGTCGCCCATCTTTTGAAACTTGATTTCATCCCGCTGGTGGAAGAGCGTTTCGATCTGGTCTGTTTGAAGGAGGCTTTCGCCGCCCCGCCCGTAAAAGATCTTTTTGCTTTCCTAGAACCGGAAAAACTGACCCTGAAAACCGCCGCTTTCAAAGGCTATGATTTCCGCAGCTGCGGCTGTATCTTGTCATAGGTTGCTATTTGTATCTATTTTATGTTAACAGGGGCGCTTTCCCGGCAAGACTCCTCAAACTATCTAACAATTTACTAAGGAAAAGATCAAAATGAACGATTTTCTTGACAAAATCAACGCTCTCTTCAACGACCCGGAGATTCGGGCCAAACTTGTAACCTATCGCTGGCCGCTGGCGATCGCGGCGGCGATTATTTTTATCCTGCTGATGAAGCCGCAGTATTTCTGGATTGGTCTGCTGATCTCAGTCGTGGGTGAAGGCTTGCAGGTATGGTGTTTTGCCACCCTGAACAAGAAAAAGGATCTCGCCGCCAAGGGCCCCTATGCCGTGGTTCGAAACCCGATGTATATTGGCCGCTATCTGTTGATTCTGGGAGCTGTGGCGATTACCGGAAGCCTCTTTTTGATGGTGGTCTATACCGTCATCTACTACTTCTACATGACCAACCGGGTAGCCCGTGAAGAGGAGGTCTTAAAGGAGATCTTCGGCGATGCCTATCTTGAATACTGCAACCAGGTCAACCGTTTCATCCCCGAGTTCAAGAAGCTTGACAAAGATGAGATTTACTGCTTCAGCTGGGATCTCTTCTTCAACAACAACGCCCACTGGAATATTCTCAGCGTCATCGTGGGCTACTGGGTTGCCTATATCTGGATTTTTTAACGAATGAGGGCTCTCCCATAAAAAGAGAACTTGAGAAGTTTGCCCGGGCGCCGAAACGCGCCCTGTTTCACCTGGCCTGGCCCACCCTGATGGCGACGTTGATGCAGACCATGTACAACCTCGTCGACACCGCCTATATCGGCCGCCTCGGTGCCGAACCGCTGGCGGCCCTGACCTTCTCTTTTCCGCTTTTTTTCACCCTGGTTTCATTCAATGTCGGCATGGGCGTCGGCTTAAACTCGACCGTCGCCCGGCTTATCGGGGCCGGCGACCGCCCGGCCGCCGCCAACACGGTTCTGCACGGCATTGCCAGTTCCCTGCTCTGTGCCGGCGTGCTTTTTCTGCTCGCTGAAATCTTTCTCAATCCGCTTCTGACCATTCTCGGGGCCCAGGCTCACGTCCACAAGCTCGCGGCCGACTATATGCGCATCATCGCCGCCGGGGCCTTCTTCATGTTCGCGATGTACGCCATCAACAGCACCTTCACGGCCCAGGGTGATACCATAACCCCGATGAAGGTTCAATTTTTCACGCTGTTTTTGAATATCATCTTGGATCCGCTCTTTATCTTCACCTTTGATCTCGGGATTACCGGGGCCGCCATCGCCACCGATATCGCCCTCTTTTGCGGCCTGATCCTGGCAACTTTTCTCCTCCGGCGCCGTTCGATTCTGCGTCTGAGCCGTAAAGACTGGCATTTTTCTCCGGCCACCATCCGGGAGATCTTCGCCATCGGCCTGCCCGCCAGTTTCACGATGCTCCTGATGGCAATCTATATGATGGGTATCAACCGGATGATCTCCGGCTACGGTACCGATACGGTCGCGGCCCTGGGTCTGATCACCCGGCTCGACAGTGCCGTCATTATCCCGATGGTCGCCTTCTCGGTCGCCCTTTTAACCTTAAGCGCTCTCTTTTACGGTGGTCGCCGTTACCAGCTCTTAAGTAAAATAATCAGTTTCGCCCTGCTGGTTAATATCAGCTTTGCCCTGCTCTGCAGCCTCACTATGTTTCTCTGGCCGCACATTTTTCTCCGCTTTTTCACCGACAAACCCGAACCGCTGCGGCTGGCGGTCTCCTATCTGCGCCTGGAAATTTTCTGTTTTCCCTTCATGGCCGTCACCATCTCCTGCAACCGGGCTTTACAGGGCTTAGGCTACGGCATGCCCGGTCTCGTAATCAACGGCGTCCGGCTGTTTCTCGTGGCCCTGCCGCTGGCGGCCTTGTTCACCCTCTATTACCACTACGACTTCCGCATGGTCGCCATCGCCTCACTCTGCGGCACCATCACTTCAGCCACAATCGCCGGCATCTGGCTCAAACAGAGACTGGCAAAGATACTCACCGAGGCGGCAGTTTAAGTGTTTTCATCAAAATTTGTAGCGCACACGACAGCTGCTGACAAAGATATCCTCATCGCTTTTGCCGTCACGGTGTCCCTGCTCCCAAAAATCCATCGCATCATCACAGAAGAGATAGCCGGCATTAAAAGCAAATTCAAGATCACTGTAGATTTTATATTGCAGATAAGCGTCAAACTCAACCCCGACACTATCCTCTTTTCTCTCCCGGCCGTTGTCATCGACATAGACTATATCTTCGGCTGTCATCATATACATGGCCGAGGTTCCCACTTTTATTTTTTTACTGACTTTATAATCGAATGCCAGTTTGTTCATAATAAAGCCCTTATCGAGCAGATAGTCTTTCTCGGTATAATAATCATCATCAACATATTTCGCCTTGAAGATACAGATGTTATCGGTCCGGTCTATATCGATAGCCATAAAGGCGTCTAAGTCGCCGTCACTGCCGTCATCATCACCGGACGCGTACCAGAAGATATAGGTGAACCTCATTTTATCCAGTTCAAAGCCGACATCCACATGGGCAAACCAGGCACTGACATCGAAATTCTTATCGGTCGCACCTTCGTTGTAATCCCAACCGTTGTAAGACTCCTTAAAGTTGGCACCGTCGATACTGCCACCCTGATACATCAGATCCCAATCAACAAAAAATCCACTCAAATTCGCTTTGCCGTCGGTTCCCAGGGTATAGAGATTGAGATCATATTTGTTGGCAAATTTTTTAATTTCATAATGCTGCGAGGTAATCGTGGCATAGGCTGCCGGATCATGGTTCCCGGAATCGCCCTGCATATAGAGTCCGAATACAGCCGCACTTATGTTCGGCAACGGTTTGAAATTTAGTCGGCCGTAAAAGGCATCAAGATCTTCAACATCATCATCCGGATCTTTGGTCTCATCGCGATAGGGACGCAACCAGCCCAATTTAAGATTGAGTGGACCTGAGGCAATATCAGCCGTCACCCCCATAATCGTCTCTTTCCAGAGATAGGGATTAACATTAAAAGGCTGCAGACCCAGCCGCAGCCGGGCTTTGCCGGTTACCCATGGAAGTTGAAAATCGGTATAGAGCCAGCGGGTTTCCAGATTTATAGCGTCACCGGAATAACTGCCGCCGACACTTCTCCCGACTGAACCTGGTTTTCCATATTCCAGTCCCCCGACTTCGCAGGCCCAGACCCCTTTGACTTTACCGTCGTTGGTCGCCGCATCCAGCCACAAACGATACCGGACTTCACCCCAGCTCTCAGCTACAGTTCCATCATGAATAACCCCTTTTTCCGACTGCAGCCAGTCGTTGTGGTTGGTATACACCATAAAACGGTTATTAAAATCTCCATGGATCCTAAGATCTGCGGCTGAAGCCGAAATTGCCGCCCCGAAAACAACCAGTAAAATTATTGTGGTAACAAATCTTTTCATCATGTTTCTAACTCCTGAGACAATAAAAGCTGTTTTGAAAAATCAACAAAAAAAGGAACTCTTAACATATCTCACATTTTTTTAACAGGATAATTTGTAATTAAAAGTTTGTTTTTGTAATCATTTCATCTTATTTGTGACAAACAAAGCAACATAAATAATCTACAACGACAAATTATTGACTTTCTTTACAACATAAACTATAGAGCGCTTACCTGACACGCAAGAAGCGTGTTTTTGGCAGACAAAAATTCGTTTGCCGGTTATAAATCCCAGCTGTATCGCAATTTATTATTCACACTGCTGCCGGCCATGCAGGCCAGGTATTACGCCACGAAGGTGGGAAATCGGCTTTAACGATCTCCGTCGTCGTGGCTTTTTTTTGCCCGGCCGAGATACAAACCAATCACCCAGACAACTACCGGAGAAGGCAAAATGAAAACAAAAACCACCACTCTTTCCTGCGCTATAACCCTGCTGATGATACTTTTAATCTGCAGCCCGGCGGCCGCCCATTTCGGCATGCTCATTCCTTCCGACAATATGGTTATGCCGGATGACCCGCGAACCATCTCTCTGGATTTGAGTTTCTCCCACCCGTTTGAGCGGGTCGGTATGGAGCTTAAATCACCGGCCCGCTTTTATGTGCTGCACAACGGTAAACGGGAGGATTTGAAGAGCTCCCTGAAACCGGTAACGATCATGAAAAACAAGGCTTTTAGATGCAATTACGCGATCAAACGCCCGGGCATCTATCAGTTTGTCATGGAACCGGTACCCTACTGGGAGCCGGCTGAGGACTGCTTCATTATCCACTATACCAAAACCGTGGTCACGGCTTTCGGAGACGATGAGGGCTGGGATCAGGAGGTCGGCCTGAAAACCGAGATTGTCCCTTTAAGCAAACCCTTCGCTCTCTATAAGGGCAATCTCTTTCAGGGCATTGTCAAACTTGACGGCAAAGCCGTACCCTATGCCGAGATCGAGGTCGAGTTTAACAACCGCGACGGCGCGGTCAAGGCCCCGACCGAGTATATGATCACGCAAACCATCAAGGCTGACGGCAACGGGGTTTTCAGCTTCAGTGTGCCGGCAGCCGGGTGGTGGGGTTTTGCCGCCCTGAATACGGCTGATTACAAATTAAAAGAGAAAGGCGTCGACAAAGAGGTCGAACTCGGAGCCATAATCTGGGTCCATTTTGAACCCTGGCAGAGTAATTGAAAAAGAGAAAACTGGAGAAAATATGCATATTGCTGAAGGGGTATTGTCCGGGCCGGTCATGGCGACAGGTTTTGCCGTCGCCGCAGTCGGGGTTGGTATCGGTCTGAAAAAACTTGATTTTGAGCATATCGCCGAAACCGGGATTCTGTCGGCCACATTTTTTGTCGCCTCGCTGGTGCATGTGCCCATCGGGCCCGCCAATGTCCACCTGATCCTAAACGGCATTATCGGACTGCTGCTGGGCTGGACGGCTTTCCCGGCCATCGCCGTGGCCCTGCTGCTGCAGGCCGTATTCTTTCAGTTCGGCGGTCTCACTTCACTGGGTGCCAACACGGTAATCATGGCCCTGCCTGCAGTCATCTGTTACTATCTCTTCGCCCCGCTCATTCGGAAACAGGGCAAAGTTTCCGCCGTTGCCGCCTTCGCCTGCGGTTTCCTCGCCGTCTTTTTCGGCACGATTCTGCTCGCCGGAGCTCTCTATTTCAGCAACGAAAACTTCTTCGAGGTGGCTTCCATCGCCGCCTCGGCCCATATCCCGATCATGATTATTGAAGGATTTATCACCTTATTCTGCGTCGGTTTCTTGAAAAAGGTCAAGCCCGAGATGCTGCGTTGAAGAGCTTTAAGTAAATTCGTCGACGACGCCATTTATGAAAGGAGAGATTATGCGCAAACAGTTTATTATCATACTGATGGTTTTTGCCGGCTGGGGATTGATCGGATCAACCCCGGCTCAGGCCCATCGGGTCTCGGTTTTTGCCTGGGTTGAAGGAAATACCATCTATACTACGGCTAAATTCAGCGGCGGCCGGCCGGCGCAGGAGAGCCGGGTCGAGGTTTACGACAGCCAGAAAAAACTGCTTCTGGAAGGAAAGAGCGATAAAAAAGGAGCTTTCTCATTCCCGGTTCCAAAGGTTGATGACCTGCTGGTTGTGGTTGAGGCCGGAACCGGCCACCGCGGCAGCTGGCAGATTAAAAAAGCGGAATTAAAAGACGCCTCCGGCAGTTCCAATTCCAACGACTCGGCGGCCGCCGAACCAACGGCTGCGGCCCCGGCCCAAAAGAGCGCCCCGGCAGTCCTCACCAATGCGGCGGCAACGACAACCGTAAGCACCGCTGAACTTGAAAAAGTTGTGGAAAAGGTTATGGCCCGAACCCTGGATCAGAAACTGCATCCGCTCAAGGTCATGATTGCCGAAAGTCTCAACCCCGATCCCGGATTTAAGGATATTATGGGCGGCCTCGGCTATATCCTCGGTCTGGTCGGCATAGCCGCCTATTTCCAAAGTCGCAAACGCTCAGCCGACCCGAAACGGAATAATAACTCATGATCCAGGAGAGCTTCAGCAGCGGCCGCTCGCCGATTCACAGCCTCGCCCCCCGCACCCGGACGCTGGCGGCGATCATACTCTCGCTGGTGGTCGCTTTAAGCCACAACTTAATCGCCCTGGTAACGGCCCTGCTGATCGCCGTAATCCTGGTGATCTCAGCCCGGATCAGCCTCTTGAAAGCCGGCCGCCGCCTGCTGGTGATTGCCGGTTTTCTGCTCCTAATCTGGCTGATTCTGCCTTTTACCTGCGGCGGTGAAATCCTCTGGCAGAACTCTTTCTTAAGCATCAGCCGGATCGGCGTTGATCTGGCCCTGGAACTGACCCTTAAAACCTGCGCCATGCTCCTGATCTTTCTGACACTGGTTTCAACCATGAGTACGGCCGATCTGGCCCACGCTCTGCACAGCCTCAAACTGCCCCCGAAACTGGTACTGCTGCTGCTGATCACCTATCGTTATCTTTTTCTTATGGAAGATGAGTTGCAATCTCTCTTAAAAGCGGCTAAAATTAGAAATTTCAGGCCCGGAACCTCTCTCCACTGCTATAAAACCTATGCCAATCTGCTGGGAATGCTCTTTGTCCGGGCCGCGGACCGGGCCCAGCGGGTCCACAAAGCCATGCTCTGCCGCGCCTTTGACGGACATTTCCACAGCCTGGAAGAGTATCACAACCGGCCCCGGGACTACTATTTTCTCGCTCTGATCGTGGCCATATCGGCCCTGATCGTACTTGCTGAAACGCAGGCAATCACCTGGCCGCACATTTTTTAACTTCAAACCCAATTAATTATGACTGAACCCCCTGCATCCGCACCGCTCCTATCCCTTAAAGGACTCTCTTTCAACTATCCGGAGCGGCCGGCCATAATCAACCAGCTCGATTTCGTGCTCAACGAAAAGGCCCACATCGGCATTGCCGCACCGAACGGCAGCGGCAAAAGCACTCTCTTTCATCTTATCGTCGGCCTGCTGAAACCAAGCGCCGGCAAGATTATCTATAATGGCCGGGAAATCAGTAAAGAAGAGGATTTCAAACTGCTGCGCCGCCAGGTGGGCCTGCTCTTTCAGCATGCCGATGACCAGCTTTTCTTCCCCACAGTTTTAGAAGATGTCGCTTTCGGCCCGCTGAACCTGGGCAAAAGTAAAGCCGAAGCCCGGGCTCTTTCCCTTAAAGTTCTGGAAAATCTGGGGCTTTCCGATTTTGCCGACCGGATCACCTTCAAACTCTCCGGCGGCGAAAAAAGACTTGTGGCCCTGGCCACGGTCCTGGCAATGGAGCCCAAAGTCCTGCTTTTAGACGAGCCCACCGCCGGCCTCGACCATGCTACCAAGCATAAACTCATCGATCTGCTCAACAGTTTCAAAGACCTCTCATACCTTATGGTCTCACACGAGTTCGATTTTTTAACCGAAACCACCGAACATATCTACACCATGGAGAACGGCAAGATCCTGGTTGATGAAGAGCTCCACATCCACCACCACGAACACGCCCACCGCTCCGGCAAACAACCCCACCGCCACATTTAATTCGATACCCTTATATTTTTCTCCGGCAATTTGTACAAAATAACATTCGGCACCCCTGCCAATTTTATCGAAATTTAGTTTGACTTCCCATAATAACAGCATGTATACCATAACAATATTATGGATTAAGGCGGTAAATGGACGAGTTGGAATCCGTGCGATTTTTACGAAGTTGTCGGTTTTCCGAAAATGTTGTGATTCTTAATACGGCGCTAAAAAGCGACTCACTATCACCTCCGCTACACCATTATCAACTATGGGGCCCTAATTTCTAAAACAAAAAAAGCGGAACCATTGCTGACCCCGCTTCAGTTGCTATTCTGTCGAAATATTTTACACTAGGCTCTCTTGCGCTTACGTCCGTACCAACCAAGACCGAACAATCCACCTCCGAGAAGCAGGATTGTTGTGGGTTCAGGAACAGGATTATTATCTGAACCTTGTTGATCATCGTCAATATTTGTTAATAAAAAACCGGAAGAAGACGTAAAACTAGCGCCTTCTGGTAACTGAATATCAAGTAGCCCCGTGTGTGAAAAATCTGCGCTAGCCCACTGCGTCGTATATGTGTCGAGCGTGGCATTTACATAAAGTTGAAATCCAATATGCGTATTAACTTCTGGATAAAACAAAATTGTCTTCGACCATGTTTCAGAGCCATCGGCTAAATTCGTATTGCTGGGGTATGGAGTAAAGTCAAAATCATAAGCACTATTCGTATCCAGTTTGGCAACCGCCCCAGTTTGCAATGTAAAGTTAATAAGGCTCCCGCTGCTAATTTCGTAAAGACCATCCATGCTCCAGTTGAGTGTGACCTCTATCGGTTTATCCCCTAGAGTTCCAACCTCCCACTGAGGAAATATTTCGTCGTAGAGGGTTATGTTCAAGAAAGAGTAAGCTCCATATCCTGTTGCATAGAGGTCAAACTTCACTTCGCCTCGCGTCAGATCAAAACTGGCATTAACTGTTGATTTGTCGTCTTGGACTTTCCAATAAGTTTTATCTTTCTCAACAAAAGCTTCTACTGCAGCAGAAGCACTGCCAGATGAAGCGTTTTCGATGAGAGCATGATCTACATCATCATCGGAATAACGTGCTGAAACATTAGCTTGGGCATCAAGATGGGTGTAAGACAGGGCAAAACAAGAACTGCTGATTAGCAAAAGAACGAACAAGCTCAGGACAAATGAAATAAGACGCATAACACACCTCCTAAAAAAACTTCTCCTATTGTTAATACATACTCCAATTGAATTAGGTATAAGCAAAAAAAATACCAGCAATTTATGCACTTATTTCCGGTAAATTATAAAATCATGACAAAAAATATATTATTTTATGTTAAATAAACCGACACAATGTTAATATAAAATAAACCAAACCGCACTAAGTTAGTCGATAAATTTTACAAACGATCTATTTCCCATTAGAAAGGACAAAAGGTGGACGTTGTTGATTTTGATATTTGCTCCAAAACGAAAGAACGAAAAGGTGACCTATTTAAGCTGCAAGATGAAAGTAACGAACATCATTCCTATTCTTTTTGCGTTAATTCGAGATGGTAGGAAGTTTGCTTCGCCGAGGGTAACAGACTTCCGTTCGGGCTGGGTAACGCCCTCTCTCCAAGTCAGTCCCCCGTCTCAGTTCGAAAAGAGAGTGTTAGGGGACGTTGTTGATTTTTTGATTTTTGATCCAAAATTTTAGAAACGTGAACTATGTTCCGTAAAATCCAAACACAACAATAATTTATTGGCAGAAATCACCGAAGACTTGCATACAGAACCGACCGCGAACAGCTAAGCGTTTTTTTATTTGAGTATCCGGGCGCGGCGGTTGATATCGGCACCGATAAGGAGCAAAACTGGTCTCGCAGATTGCCTGAGCTGCCTAGAACTTCCTGCAGTAATCTAAATACTCTCGCCACCCTTTTATGGGATCAGCCGGCAAGGATTCAGACTGGATTAAAATAGATCTCAGTCTTTTAAGGCCGCTGCCGATAAGCCCCGCATCGGGGTTGTCGGCAACTGAAAATAAGGCCTCGTCCAGCCCTGAAGTTTTCCGTAAGAGATAGGTAAAAGCCTTTTCGCCGCAGCGTTCTTTGACCTTATCGCCGGACTCGGGAGTGGAAACCGCAGCCGCAAGAATCAACCGCAGCAGACGCTTGACCCTCTCATCGGGAGTGAGCAGGGTTACAATTTCAAGACCGTCGCCATCACAGAAGATGGCAAATTCGCGCACGCCGGTTACCAGTTTCAGCAGCGGCCCGGCCTTTAAGATTAATTCCTGATTCAATTCATCCCGGGGATTTTTTTCGACAGTCACGGTAAACGTCGTCAAAATCACCCCGCCGCCCAGTGTTTCCAACTGCCCGGCGATAAAATTTTTGACCGATTTTGAGCGCACACAGGAGTGCCCGCCGGTAGCCACGGCAACCTGTAAGCCAGCTCCGCTGCAGCTGGCCGGAGTGATAAAATCACCCGCCGACCAGTTTTTATCTACGGCGCAGCATAAGATCCCGCGGTTTTGAGCCTGTTCCAGCAGCTGCCGGTTGAGAAGGTGATCATCGGAAGCCAGAAAAAGCAGGAAAACCCCTTCCAGATCTGCAGCTTCACATCTGCGCGAAACCAGTTCGATCCGGCCGGCATTAGCCAGCTCACGCAAGCCGGCTACCGCTTCCGGCGCCACCACCCGCACCCGGGCCCCGGCCTCCAGCAGCCGGGCTGCTTTACGCAGCGCCACCGCCCCGCCGCCGACAATCAGACAGCGGCGATTTTCCAGAAGAAGATTTACCGGATAACTTTCCATATTATCTTAACCCTGCTGTAAATAGAGCCAGGCAATCAAAACAGTGATGTAGAGCGCCACAAACAGCATACGCCCCAACTGCATTACCATAACGATAAAAAAACCGTCCCGCGGTTGAAAGATGCCCATCGCCGTCGGCAGATTACGCCGGATAAGCCGAATCGGAAAAGAGACCAGGTTGCCGGCAAAAAGCGCCAGGAGAATATGGGCGAAACTGAGCCCGGCATGATTATGAAGCTCAAAAGCCACCCCGGCGGCACTCACCAGCCCCCCGAACTGAGCCATCATGATGGCCAGAACCTCAGGCGGGAAAAAGGGGGCGGCGACCTGCGGCATAAACTCTCTCCACATCTGAAAAACCCCGATTTCATTAAGAAAACGGGCGCCGACATAGAGCGGCACGGTAATCCAGAAAACCCGCAGCAAAATCTCACGGCTGCGGCTCCAGGCTTTCGCAAAAGTCTGAGGCCAGGATAAGGGCCCGTTTTTTTCATAATCCGGGGCGGCTGAATCCGGCCTCCCGGCCGCAGCAACCGGGCCGGCACCGCCAAAGGATCTTGCAGCAGGCGGTCGAAAACGACAGACGACAACCGCAACCAGAACAATAACCAAACCGGCCCCGAACATCATGCCGAAATAGTAGACCCCGACCAGTCCCAGAGCGCCGATCACCGGATACATTATCCGAAAGGAGTGCGACAGGTAAGCGACGTAGGAGTTACAAAGCGCCCCGACCCGCATCTCAAACCGGGTAATCCGCCCCTCGTCAAAGAGTCCCGCCAGCATGCCGCTGGCGGCAAAATTTGAAAAAAGCGCGGTGATCATAGTGCCCCCGACAACCGGCGGCAGGCGGGCAAAATTTATCAAGGGCTTAAACAGGGCCGTAATCAGGCCGACCCAGTTGCGAATCTCGAAAACCGTGCCGATAAATGTCGCAATGCCAACCAGCAGCAGCAGGCGCAAGGCTCCCTTAAACAGCTTGAAATTGGTTGCCGCCGGCAGATAAAAGAGCACTGCAACAATCAGCAGCAGCGCCAGCAGACACCAGCCCCGCCAGAGCCAGAGCCGCAGGCCGGACTTTGCGCGTCTTGATCTGTGAGAATGAGCCAATACTGAAATTACTCTTTTTTGATAATCATCAGCGAGAGATACTCATCCGGATGGGCGTTGATGGTTGCCGGATCGGTAGCGGTAAATTCACCATCAAGGCAGAGACGGCTGCCGTAAACGATAGAGCAGCCCGGATCCTTCGCGAAATATTCAACCAGCCGCTTCCGGTTTTTGTAGCTTTTCATGATCACGTTCGCTGATTTGGGTAACAGCTTCAAGGTTTCGGGCTCACTGACATCCTGCCCCGGAAAAACATGCAGGGATTCGTCATCTTCAACCAGAACCGTCTTCGATTTCGCCGCCAGAGCGGCAAATGAGGTAATGCCGGGCACAACTTCAGTTTCCATCTCCGGCAGTTCCGCCTGCAGGATTTTGAGCAGATAGCCGAACGTACTGTAGGTCATCGGATCGCCCAGCGTCGCGAAAGCGCAGTCGCGCCCTGCTTTCAGCTCCTCAAGGATGGCCTCGGCATTGGCCTTGACCCCGGCCCGCCGCTCTTCCCAGTCCCGAGCCATGCTGAACGTCAACTCCCGCTTTTCGGCTTTGACGTCAGAAACGCTGTCAATAACCTTACGCGAAACGCTGAATTTTGAGTTGCGGCCAACCACGCTGAAAATCAGGTCAACCCGGCGAAACACATCGACCGCCATCAGCGTCAGATAACGCGGATCGCCGGGACCGATACCAACTCCGTAAAATTTTCCATACTTCATATTTTCTCCCAATAGTGTCTTGCTGCGGGCGGCACTGCCCGCAAGATCAGTTTGCGGTTTCCGGGTAGAGAACCCGGGAAATCCGGTCGATACCTTCAAGCAGCCGGGGTGTGGGCCGGGAAATAATGGGCTCATCAATGACATAAACCTGATGTTGCCCGACCGCTTTAATCACCTTAAATCCCGGTTCATTGACAATCGTTGCGACATCGACCCGGTTCATAGTTCCCCGCTGGGCCAGAAAGACATCAATCTCCCGGGCGTGCGCTAAAATCCGCTCTTTTCCGTAAGGGGCAATCAGCACGCCCGGCCGCACCGGCACGGCATCAGCCGCCACGTTTTCACCCCCGGCAACCTTGAGACAGAAGAGCGCCAGGGCCCCGGGGGCAAAGGTTTTCATCCGTCGGTGAATAGCTTCGAAATAGACTTTTTTCTTATGCCGCAGTTGAGCACTGCTGGCCTGACGGAGGGCAATTTTCTGTTTGAAATCGGCAATCATTTTCTCCGCCGCCTGCGGCCGGCCGCCGAGACAGCCCAGCTTCCGCCAATATTCATAAACCTCATCAATCCCGTGCGGCTGCAGCGAAACAACAACAATCCCGCTCTTTTCCAGACGCTTGACCAACTGCTTATAACCCCGGTCGATCATCGGCCGAATCAGCACCAGATCGGGCCGGGCGGCAATAAACTTCTCGGGGCCGTCATGATAGGAAAAGACCGGTTTCTCTTTTGCCGCGGCCGGATAAACCTCATGCGGAGCCACTCCGATAATTGATTTATCAAACCCTAAAGCAAAGAGGTTTTCCGTATGGGCACCATAAAGAGAGATAATCCTGACAAAGGGTTTTTCCACGGGAATCTGCCGCCCGGCGGCATCGACAACCTTCCTGCATGAAATTGCTCCCGCTGTCTGCGGCAATAAAAACAGGCATCCTGAAAATAACAGAAGGATAATTTTTCCCCAAAACATTTTCTTCATAGCAAACGTCCTCACCCGTGGTATCCAATTTAAGAATGCAACCCGGGCTATCAATTACGGGTGCTTAAAGATTATCTGTTTACGACCGAAACAGGGATCTTCATAAACCTTAGCCTCGACTCCGAAAACCTTCGCAATCGGCTCCGGGTGCAGAACCTTATCCAACTCACCCTGCACCACAACCCGGCCCTGATGCAGAAGAATAAACCGGTCGCAACAGGCCGCCGCCAGATTAAGATCCTGAAACACGGCCACCACCGTCTGTTTTTTCTCTTTCACATTACGTTTGACCAGTCCCAGGAGCTTCAGGGTATGGTTAATATCCAGGTTGGCGGTCGCTTCATCGAGAAACAGAATCGGCGTATCCTGAACCAGGGCCCGGGCAAAAACCACCCGCTGCCGTTCGCCGCCGCTCAACTCGGTAACCGGCCGCGGCCCCAGCGACACGATATCTGTCGCCTGCATCACCGCCTTAACCCGCTCCTTCTCCCCGGCATCGATTGCGGCAAAGCGTGAGAGATGCGGATAACGCCCCATCATCACTATTTCCGCCGCGGTATAGGGAAAATTGATATTGTAAAACTGCGGCACCAGGGCGATCTTGCGGGCCAACTCGCGCCGGGAAAAACGGCTGAGTTCACGCCCCTGGAGCGACACCGAACCGCTATCAGGGCTTAGATGCCCGGCAAGAAGATCAATCAGGGTCGTCTTGCCGCAACCGTTCGGCCCTAAAATCGCATAAAAAAAGCCGGCTTCAAGATCAATATCAAGCGCCTCGATCACTCTCTTCCGACGATAGGTAAAGGTTAAATTTTTACACGATAAAAGAGACATAAATCAGCCTTTCAAACGACGCTGGTAGATATAGCAGAAAAAAGGGCCGCCGATCAAAGCCGTCAGCACCCCGATCGGCACCTCCCGGGGCAGCAGCGTCCGGGTAACGGTATCGGCACTCAGCAAAAGCAGGGCCCCGACCAAAAAGGCGATCGGCGCTAAACGACGATTGTCCGGCCCTACGACCCCGCGCACCAGATGAGGAATCAGCAGACCGACAAAACCGACGATCCCGGAAACCGAAACACAGGCCGCAGCCACCAGGGTCGCCGCCACCAGCAGAATCATCGTCACCCGACGTGTATCGACCCCCAGGGACGCCGCCGCCCGCTCACCTAAAGAGAGCAGATTCAACTCCCGCGAGTAGTAGAGAATCAACCCCATCCCCGGCAGAGCAAAAACCGCCACTAAAAGAAGGTCGGCCCAGGTTCTTGAAGCGAAACTTCCCATCAGCCAGAAGATGATAACCGCAACCTGCTCATCGGCCAGAAATTTTATCAGGCTGATACCGGCGGAAAGAATGGCTGCGATAATCACGCCGGCCAGAATCAGATTATTGGAAGAGAGGCCGCCGCCGTCGGAGCCGGCCAGCCGCAGAACCAGCAGCAGCGTAATCAGGGCCCCGACAAAAGCGCAGAGGGTTACCGAATAAGCCCCCCAGAACGTCAGGTTAAAAAGCAGGGCCAGGGCGGCGCCGAAAGCCGCGCCGCTCGAAACTCCGAGCGTGTAGGGATCGGCCAGCGGGTTTAATAAAATCCCCTGAAAAACCACCCCGGAAAGAGCCAGGCCGCCGCCAACCATAACCGAAGTCATAATCCGCGGCAGACGCACATCAAAAATGACTACCGGCAGCACCGGGTCAACCTTGGTTGCACTCAAGACGCCCGCGGCCTCGCCGATCATCCGGATGACCTCGGAGAAAGGAATCTTCATATAGCCCATTCCGGTCACAACCACGATGGCGGCAAGCAGCAGAAGCACCAGGCCGCCCAGCAGGAGCCCATAAGAGAGGCCGTCAATATTTTTTCGTGCCATAGCGCTTACCTTTACTCCCGGATGCTAAGGTTATCCTGAAAACAAAAATCCCCGCACCGAAACCAACTAAGTTTCGACCCGGGGATTTCCCTTTTTTATCCGGCGGAATCAACAAGTACCGAAATCTTTCCACGATTTTCGGCATTTTCTGTTCCGGCAGGTCTTCTGACTTCCGGATCAAACCTACTCACCGCGCCTTCCCGACTCCAATTGAATCAGTGGCATACCTGCGGCGTTCGTCTCCGGTTACAGCGGCGGGCCCGTCCTCGACTTGCACGAGGTTCCCTGTTAGGCTCAAAATGAGCACCTGAACAATTTATTATGATGAAAGCGCCAATTAGTCTCTTATCCGCTGGTTGTCAAGCCAAATCACTTTAGAAAACGAGATTACCATTAATATCAATCAACCCCAAAAATGTCGGGAATAAAGATTCGCACCCTCATTTTTCTCTCGAGTTTACACTCCAATAAAAAATAGAGATATGTCGTCAAATTTCTCCATCAATTTGTATAAAAAAACATCTGGAACATCTATCAATCTTAACATAATTTAGTTTGACTTCCCATAATAATACCGTGTATACCATAGCAATATTATTGATTAAAACAGTACCTTAACATGTGTGGAAATGCGCTTTCACTTGCATAGCGGACGTTCGCTTTGAGGAAAGAGGGGACGTTGTTGATTTTTTGATATTTGCTCCATAATTTCAGAAATATGACAACCGAAGAGATTGTCGATATAGTACGAGCGGGAAGGGAACGATAGAATAAATCAATAGAGCAACCGCGGGATAACGCCCCGATTAATTCTATGGACAAAGGAGGCCCCATGAAGAGACCAGAGATCAACATCCGGCTTATGCAAAACAATGATTTGGACGCAATTTTAAGAATTGACAAACTCGTACTGAACATTTCCAGACCGGAGTATTATGAACAAAAATTTGAACGTTTATTTACATCCGGCGAATACCTACCCACATCACTTGTTGCAGAAGATGCAGAAGGCATGGTTGTCGGGTTCATTATGGGAGAACTCTATATCGGTGAATACGGCCTTTCCAACGACGGAGCTACCGTTGATACGATCGGAGTTGACCCTGATTTTCAGAACCAGGGTATCGGTGAACTTTTAATGGATGAATTCATTGATCATTTAAGACAGCTCGGAGTCAAAAAAGTCCACACCCTGGTGGAAAAAAACGATAAAGCAATGATGCATTACTTTGAAAAAAACAGGTTCCAATCCTCACAAACAGTTATCAGTCTGGAACGTAACCTCTAAGATCTGCTTTCTTTGCGAATTGCCCACTACCAATTTGTGGTGCACCCAAATGTAGGAATGAGTAAACGTGGGGTCAAAGATAGAGATTTGGCCCCACGTTTACATGATGACACGACTCCCTCCCGATAGTCCTCAACAATACAAAGCCTTCCACTCATCGGAAAAAACTATTTGTAAAAAGGGCCCCGGAACCTATAGAATATACAGTTATGAAGCTAAAGGAAACTACCGGTCAGTCCGGGTTGCAGCACGAAAACCGGACTGCGCCGGGGTGAAGGAGAAAAACAGGATGAGTGAGTTTACGGTTATCGACCTCGATCTTAAGGGAAAAGCCTGCCCGGAACCGGTGATTGAGACCCGGAAAGCTTTAGCGGCTCTTGATCGAGAGGCGAAAGAGATAATAGTTACGGTTCAGCTTGACAACCGGGCCGCCTGTGAAAATGTTACCCGGTTTGCCGAAAGCCAGGATTTCATGGTTACTCAGGAGGCCAGCGAGGACGATATCTTCACCCTGACCATCACCCGGGGGTTCAACTGCGAACTGCCGAGCCCCAAGAGGCCTGAGACCCCGGACTCCGCCACTCAAGACCGTTATCTGCTTTACATCGACAAACCGGAAATGGGGTGCGGCGATGAGAAGCTGGGGCGTATCCTGATGAAGGCTTTCCTGAAAACCCTGCCGGAGCTTGAAAGTCTGCCGCAAACTATCATTTTTCTCAATCAAGGCGTCTTTCTGGCTGTAAGTGACTCCCCTGAACTTGAAACCATAAAAGCCCTCGAGGCGGCCGGCTGCACGATTCTGGTCTGCGGCACCTGTCTTGACTTCTATAATCTCAAAGACCAGCTTCAAGTCGGACAGGTCTCCAATATGTTTGAGATCGCCGGTCTCTTAACCGGCCCGGACAAGGTCGTCAGAATATGATCTATCTCGATAACGCCGCCACCTCATTCCCCAAGCCTGAAAGCGTAGGCCCGGCCATGCTCGACTATCTAACAAACGTCGGTGCCAGCCCGGGCCGTTCCGGACATCAGCTGGCGGCGGCCTCCGGACGCATTCTCTTTCAAACCCGCAAAGCTCTGACCCGACTTTTTAATTTAAGTGATCCGGGCCGGATAATCTTCAGCGAAAATGCTACGGCCGCCCTCAATCTGGCTCTTTTCGGCCTCCTTAAGCCCAAAGACCGGGTTCTGGTCAGCTCGCTTGAGCATAATGCGGTGATGCGGCCGTTACGCTATCTGGAAGAGAGGCACCAAATCACCATTGATATCCTGCCGGCAACCGCCACCAGTCATTACGATCTTAAGCTGATGGAACAGTGGTGCGAAAAACGAAAATATCGCCTGGCAGTCATCAATCACGCTTCGAACGTCATCGGCAGCCGGGCCCCGCTCGAAAAGATGCTGCCACTGCTTAAATCCCACAATATCATCTCGATAATCGACGGGGCGCAAAGCGCCGGGGCCGCAAACATCGATCTTGAGGCTCTCGACCCGGATATCTTCTGTTTTACCGGCCATAAAAGTCTTTTCGGCCCGCCGGGAACCGGTGGCCTCTATCTGAAAGCGGGCATCGAACCTGAGCCTTTGCACTACGGCGGCACCGGCAGCCGCTCGGAAACCGAATATCAGCCGGAATTTCTGCCGGACCGTTACGAAAGCGGCACCCCCAACACGGCGGGTCTGGCCGGGCTTAAGGCCGGGCTCGAATTTATCGCCAAAACCGGATTGCAAAACATTATCGCCCAGGAAAAAGAACTGGCTGAGAATCTGCGCTCCTCCCTGCGGCAGATCCCCAACCTGACCCTCCACGAACCCCGGCCCGAGGATGAAAAACAACCGGTCATATCCTTCAATATTACCGGGCTTAACTGCTCCGACATCGGCTCCCGGCTGGATCGTGAATTTAACATCATGTCCCGGGTCGGCCTCCACTGCGCCCCGCGGGCCCACCAGAATATCGGTACCTTCCCGCAGGGGACGGTGCGCCTCTCTCCTGGCTATTTTAACCACCCTAAAGAGATAACCGAGACCGCCCGGGCCATCGCTATTATTGCCGGAGGCTACCGTGACTGAGATTCCGCGGCCTGATCTCTTTCTCATCTTTCATTCCATCCACAATGTCATGCTGGCCGAGGAGCTGCTCAATGACGCTGATATCAGGATCGAGATGGTACCGGTACCCCGGGAGTTGAGTTCCGACTGCGGCATGAGCCTTACATCCTGCCGGCATGATCTGGAGAGGATTAAAACCACGCTTGCGAAAGCGAGCTTTACCAGCCCGGTTATGATCTACGAACTCAAGCCGACCGGGGCGCAGACCGATCGCAGCTTCAATCTGCTTCTGACCCTTAAATAAAAAAATATGGAGTATTCTAATGAACCGTGATTATCAAAAAATGTGGCTCGATCTGGGCCTGGATCTTAACGCGCACGACAGTTTGTTATCCAGCCTGGAAACCGGCTACCGGGATTTTTTCCTGAACCGGAAAAACCGGCCGGAAGAGATGGCTTACCTTGATTTTGTCATGAGTGAAGTCCACGGCCTGAGAATCAAAGAACTGCTCAATGCCAAAGCCTCCGGGCGCAAGGTAATCGGCTCTTTTTGCGTTTTTGTTCCCGAGGAGATTGTGCTCGCGGCCGATGCCATCATGGTCGGTTTGTGTACGGGAGCCGATTTCGCCATGGCCGAGGTGGAAAAGATTCTCCCCCGCAACACCTGTGCACTGATTAAATCGGCTTTCGGTTTCAAATTGAGCAAAGTCTGCCCCTTCCTTGAAGCCGCTGATCTGGTGGTCGGAGAAAATACCTGCGACGGCAAGAAAAAAGCCTACGAACAATTTAAGCAGCTGCAGCCTAATCTCTACGTCATGGATCTGCCGCAGCAGAAAACCGACATCGGGCGGGAACATCTGCAATCAGAATATCAACGTTTTCTGACGGCCGTTGAGCAACTTACCGGCGTTGAAATAACGGCTGAGCGGCTGCGGCACGGTATTGATCTCAGCAATAAAAAGCGGGCCGCGCTGGCCCGGCTGGCTCGGCTTCGGGCCGCGGATCCGGCCCCGATTTCAGGCCTGGACGCTCTCTTGATCAATCAGGTGGCCTTCTATGACGACCCGGTACGTTTCACCGGAGCTATCAACAAATTGTGCGACGAACTGGAGGTAAGGATTCGCAACCGCTCGGGCGCGGCCCCGGACGGAGCGCCGAGAATCCTGCTTTCCGGCTGCCCGATGGCGGTTCCCAACTGGAAAATTCCCTGGCTGATTGAAAAAGCCGGGGCCGTCGTCGTGGGTGAAGAGTCCTGTGTCGGCGAGCGCGGCTGCCGCAACCTGGTGGCTGAAACCGGCACCAGCCGGGAGGAGCTTATGGCCGCAATTGTCGATCGCTATTTCAAGATAGACTGCGCCGTTTTCACGCCCAATCCGGAACGGGAAAGTCATATAGTCGAAATGAGCCGGGCCTTGAAAGCCGATGGCGTAGTTCACTACGGTCTGCAGTTTTGTCAGCCCTACATTATTGAATCGATGCCGCTGGAAGACCGGCTACAGAAGCAAGATATCAATTTTCTCCGGATAGAGACCGACTACAGCATGGAAGACGTAGGCCAGCTCCAGACCCGACTGGAAGCTTTCATCGAAATAATCAGTTAGTTATCCACAATGCAATTCAACCTGTTTATCTGATCAAGATATCGCGAAAATTGGGAAAAACTATGCGCTGTGCAGGAATTGATCTCGGCTCCCGGACGATTGAGGTCGTGATCATCGAGGATGGTAAGGTAGTTGTCAGCCGCCAGACGGAAACCGGTTTCAGCCCGGTCGAACAGGCGGAAAAACTGCTGGCCGGAGAACATTGTGACCGGCTGCTGGCAACCGGCTACGGCCGGCATCTTTTTGCCGACACCTACGACCGCAAAACGGAGACCGTAACCGAGATTAAAGCTGTGGCCGTCGGTACCCGGTTTATGTTCAGCGAGGCTGATTTAATCCTCGATATCGGGGGTCAGGATGCCAAGGTTATCGCCCTGATGCCCGGCGGCAGGGTCAGCAAATTTGAGATGAATGACCGCTGCGCGGCCGGCACCGGTAAATTTCTGGAGTTAACCGCCATGTCTCTGGGATTTCCTCTGGACCAACTGGGCCAGGAGGCGCTTAAAGCCGAAAAAGAGCTCCAGATCAACAGTATGTGCGCAGTTTTTGCCGAATCGGAAGTAACCTCCCTGATCGGCCGCGGCGAAAATCGCCACGATATCGCTTTCGGCCTCCACCGCGCCATCGCCAACCGGGCCGTCAGCATGCTGAAACGCTTCCCGGTTGCCGGAGCCCGCATCGCCTTTATCGGCGGAGTGGCCATCAACCCCTGCGTGTGCCGACTGCTTGAAGAGGAGCTGCAGACCGCACTCCTGGTTCCGGCAAATCCGCAGATGGTAGGTGCCTGCGGCGCCGCCCTGATCGCGGCCCAAGCTATTTAGAGGCGGCCTTATGAGAGATCGCAGCCAGAGCCTTGCTGATCTTTGCGATAACCTTATCGCAGCCGCTCAGCTGATGCCGCGCTTTTAAGTATTCAGGATCGTTGTACGATATCCAGACACCACCCTTATCATCCTGCCAGATCAAAGCCTTCTGCGGCAAATCGACAGCAACACTCTGCCGGGACTGCATCAAAAGGCTCCCAATTTTAGGATTGCCGAAGATGATTAAGCGGGTATCCCGGAGTTTAATCCCGACCTTGGCGGCACCCTGCGCATGGTTAATGACAGCAAAAATCGTCATCCCTTTCTGCTTCAGGATGTTCTCCAGTCGGGAGGCGGTTTCGGCAACGCTGTAAGAGCTTTTAACCTTAATCATTCCATCGGCGGCGGCTGCGGTAAGCGGCATTGCCATTAACAATATCAATAATAGAGCCAGTGCAGTTTTTTTCACGTTACTCTCCTTAGGATATAGGTCGAGTATTTGGCGAATTAAAAGAAAACGCCATTCTTGAAAGAGATGATCAATCCCAGACCGGCTACCAGCAGAAACCAGATAACCATCAGACTGTAAGTGAGTTTACCAAATTTTTCCAGATCCATATTTACTCTCCTGTAACAAGATTCAATTCAGCTTATGACTCCGACAACCGACCCCGCCCCAGCTTGAAAACCACAATCAAGGGATAGGCCATGACGATCAGGCCCATGACAAAGGTCCCGAGAAAAAGTGCGGTGCTGCCCCAGTCAACATTTACCGGATAGTCATATATAGAGTATTTGAAGGCCCCGACGTAAACCATCCGCAAAACTTCACGAGCGGCACTCATTCCGAAAACGGCAATAAAGGATAAAAGGGCCATGGGGACGGCAAAACGCTCCGGATCTTTTTCCGCCTTCATCAAGCCGACCATCAGCAGAAGCCCCAAAAGTGATCCGAGCCAGAGCCAGTGGTTGTGCAAAAAACCGAGATCTGCGGGAATCATAACCAGCCACCAGAAACCGATGACAATCTCAATCATAGTTGCGATTTTGGCAACCTTGACCCCGGCCCGGCCGACCCAGTCAAGCCAGGCCCCGTCGATGTCGGCCCGGGGCCGGAAATACCAGGCATAGAGCATCATAAAAATCCCGATATTGATAAACGACGGCACGATAAAATGGAGGAAACGACCAAGTTCAAATTTATAGAGGGTCGTGCCGGTAGTCACCAGACTTCCGTTAGCGCTATACCAGTCGAGCCAGGCTCCCGGAACCAGAGCCTGCACCGATAAGGCACTCATAACTACTCCGGCGGCGAGCACAAAAACCAGCCCTGAAAGCCCGAAAAGGCCGTAGCCCGCAGGATTTTTATGGCGTTTGAGATAGAAGACGTAATGGGCCAGAAAGCCGAGTGTAATAAAGAGAAGAAAAGCTATCGCCCACCAGGCCGACAGGGAGTTGGAAACATACCAGAAAGGATCGTATATCACCTGCACAAAAAGAAGCGGAGCCACCCCCAGAACAATGGCGGACGAGAGTGAAATCGTGGCTACTTTTGCCAGCATCTGAGAGAGTTTTCGATTGTACTCGCCGCCTTTGAAATGTTCATAGACGGACACGGCGATACCACCCACCGCCAGATTTACGGAAATAATATGCAGAGCAAAGGTTAAAACCATCAAAAGTTGAAAAACCCAAGGAAAAAACGGCACCCCGAAAGGGTCACGCAGAGCCTGTAAGGCAGTATTGATATCCATAATATGATCCTCCTGATCCTATAAGTAATACGGGAACAGTCCCGCAACCCAAAAGTGATTTATCGGCCCGCACCCAAGGGCACTTCCAAGGTCGCAAATAAGAGCGCTTATTTTATTCACCATTGACAACCCACTCCGCTGTCGGAGGCTCATTTTCGTTATCGGGTACGATTGACGCGATAAATGCGGCCGCGGCCCGGCGCTCCTGGGGATTGCCGGAGAAAGCCGGCATAAAGTTATAATCCTCACCCATAGTTTCGAGAAAATCATTAAGTTCACTCGCCGAAGTCGACCCCATCTCCGTCACCAACCCCGGTAGCGAACTGCGCCCGTTAACCTCCATCGTATGACAGATGACGCAGTTGGCTTTCGTCAGCAGCATCCCGGCCTGCATGTAATTTTTCTCATCGATCCGGCGCCATTCGGGCGGAACGAAATAGTTGTTTTGCAAAAAGCCCTCTTCCTGATAACGGGTCACTTCGGATTTAATCCCCTTGGCTTCAAGATCGTGGGCAACTATCTGATTCGAATACATCACTCCGGGAATCAGATAGGGACGCCGGGAGTACTCACGAACACTTTCCCCGCCGCCGATGCCGACAAACATAACCACAATCATCAACAGGGCCAGAACCGGCTTCACCAGGATTTCACGCCCGGTCAAAAGCAGCGCAAAATAGAGCGCCATCACGGCGCCGATCCCGAGCGAGATCTTAAACATAATCTGATCATAGGGAACCCCGGAGAGGGTTTCGTGGGCGTTGGCCGGAAGTTTGAAATAGTACCAGACCGCAAACAGAGCCCCTAAGGACAAACTTATCAGGCCCCAGCGTCCGGCGGTTTTGATGACGTAGGTTTTGGTCGGCCCCGATTTCATAAAGCCGGCCAGAAGAGCCGCAAACATGCCGGAGATCGCCAGCATCATCATCGTCCGGTAGAAGAGCTGAGGCCAGTAGGTGGGATTAAAGAAACCGTCAAAGAAGCCGCCGGTCTCAAGCCATTTGCCCGGGGTCATCATGAAGGCCAGAATGCCGGTGATGATCACCATGCTGATCCAGGCGGACCAGGCGTAGATCAAGCCGATGCGCATGTGGGTTTTGGGTTTAACCTTACCGAAGGTGTAGTAGTAGGTATAGATCGTCACCACCTCAATCAGAAAGAACACCCACTCGGTCGCCCAGCCCCAGACATAGTTGTGAATCAGACCGGAGATCGCCCGGGGGCTGATAATCGTACTCGCGAACCAGATCCCGGCCCCGGTAATTGAACCGGTAACAAAACAGAAAATCAGGATCAGCAGAGCAAAACGCTTGATATAATCGAGCAGCTCCTGATCATGGGTGGCGTGCCCGCGACGTTCGAGATACCAGGCCATCCAGAAACCTCCGGTGGCCAGATGGCAGGGCAGGATATGAAAGGTCGCAATGGCAGCAATAATCATCCCCCCGCCGACGCCTGGAAATTCAAAGATAGGATAGAGCATAAACGACCTCCATTGTCACAAATGATTAACCCTTAAAAAATATACCATATACAAAATAAACATAATAAACAAAGTTTTGTATGTCAAGTAAATTCCGTCTGAATTTAATAAAACACTCAACAAACATGACCACCGGATAATGCCCCGACGAAAGATCTGAAGTCCGACATTGTTCTTGACAGGAATAGCCAGCTGATGTAAATCCCCGAGTCCAAACAGGTTAATCCCTGAATAACCCACAACCGGGGGAGCGTTACTGCCGATGGAGCAAACGCCAACTGACAATCTTTTAGATCAAGGCTCCGAAAACCTTGAAAATCAGGGTGCCGCCAACCCCATCCCTGACGACGAAAAGCCTCGTCCGGAAAACGCCAATCCCGAAGCAGCGGCAACCGGCCCGGCCGCAGAGCCCGACCAGTCAACCAGCCACCATAAAACCAAAGGGGTCGCCGCCCTATTTGACAAAGACGAGCTGAAAAGTCTCTTCCGCAGCTACCTGGTCACCATGTTTGTCATTGAAGCCTTCATCTTCTTTGTCAGCTTTTTAAGCCAGCTCGGCCCGGAAAACGTACCTTTCCCCTGGAAATCTTATTTCTTCGTCGCTTTTACAACCCCGGTAACCATCACCTTTCTGCTGGGAATTATTATCCTGAGTTTTGACCGTTACATCTTCGGGCACAAAAGTTCCGGAGATGAATTCAAAGACTTCTTCAAGTCCGCCTCTGAAACCCGAAGTCGCATCCACAAGCTGCACGCGACGCTCTATGTCGTGCGCCAGTTTCCTTTTCTCCTGGGGCTGCTGACGCTGCTGGCACTCTCGGTTGTGGCCTACAAACTGAACGACATTCTGGCGGTCGTCGGACATGTCGGCGAACGCACCGCCCACTACCTTTTTATCGGCCTGGCGGTGGTTCTGGCAGTCGCCTTCGTCGTCGGCCTGATCTGGATGTTCTTAAGCTATAATCTGCGCAAGAAGACGCTTGAATACGAGTTCCAGTACAAAAAAGATGTAATCGACAAAACCGGCCTCATCCTGATCGGTGACGGCCGGGTCATGAACCAGGACGGCCGGGTTCTCTCGTTCAACAATATTCATGAGTTAACCGGACGATCCCGCCCTGATGATGACAACTCCAAACCCATGATTATCGATCAGTCGTGAATGATTAACTTTGATGACGTTGAAAAAAACGAAAATCAGCTGCAAAATCATTCCGCTGCTCTTTCTCAGCCTTATCTCCTGCACGCAGAAACTTCCGGTTGACTCCGCAAAGAATGAACTCACCATAACCCAAACCGCAGCCGGATGCTGGCTTACGCGACCGGTCGTCTACCGTCTGCGGCAGAGCGCCACGCTTGAGTATCGGGATAAGAAGGAGATCCTGGAGGGCTTCATGGAACTTGACCTCAAAAAAAACCGGGCCCATCTGGTAATTTTTACGGCCCTGGGAGTAACCCTGCTCAACATTGAAATCAGCAGTTTAAGCTTCAAACTGCCGCCGGAATCAAATGCCGCTACCGGCCGCAGACACCATTTTGCCGAAGCGGTGGCAGGCGCGGTGCAGCATATATTTTTAAGCCTCAAAGAGTCTGAAGAACAAAATTCAGACAGGCCGCCGCTGCAGCTTAAATTCAGCGGCATACCGACTGAAATCAGCGGTTTAAGCCCGGAAGGAGCCCACCCCGACTGGGTGGTCAGCTACGGCGATTACCATCTATATCCGTGCGGCCGGCTGCCGCAAAAGATTATTTTACAAAGCCGTAAACCGAACTATAAACTAACCCTCTGGCTGCATCAGGCCCGGGAAATTAAACAACCATGATCCGCCGGAAAATCAGTAAAACCGCAATCAGCAAATTCAGTCAGACAGCACCCGATTCCGGTTCACAAACCTTTCAGCCGACCACCGATTTCGCCGGCTTCTCCGGCCATTTCCCCGGTTATCCGATCATGCCCGCCATGCTGCAGGTTCTTTTCGGGGTGGTTGTGGCGGAAGAGTTATACAATGGCAGTCTGGTCTTAAAAAAACTGGATAAAGCTAAATTCATGGTGCCGATCAAACCGAATGACACCCTGACGATAATCTGCCACATCCGGCGTCCGGCGACGGATACGGCAGCCGAAATCAAGACTGAAATCACAATTTTTACAGCCCAAAAAAAAGTATCTAGCATGACTTTAATCCTAGAGCCGGTCTGAAGCGAAACTCACCCCAACTCCGTTTTCCGGATTGTGTTTGCAAGCGGCGGCTGAGAACTTGAAGATATCTATTCTGCGATGAAAAAAAATCCTTTCAGAACCATCCCCGAAGCCCCGAAACCACTCACCTTTGCGGTTAACAGAAAGGTGCGTTTTGAAGAGGTTGATGCTTTAGGCATCGTCTGGCATGGTCGCTACCCCAGTTATTTCGAGGATGTGAGGGAGGCTTTAGGCGACCACTACGGCATCGGTTATCTCGATTTTTTCCAGGCCGAGGTTGCCGCCCCCCTGCGCCAGCTCCATTTTGATTACTTAAAACCGCTCTGTTTACGCGAGGATCTCACCATCAAAGCGGAGTTGCACTGGTCCGAGGCCGCCCGTCTCAATTTAACCTACGAGATCATAAATGACCGGGGCGAGACGACCACCTCGGGCTACTCAATCCAGATGATGGTTGATCTTAAAGATAAGAGCGTACTGATGGTGCCGCCGCCTTTTTTTCAAACCTTCCTCAAACGCTGGCGGGAAAACCTGCTCCCCGACGACCCCGGTAACCCTTGATGAATGAAGTCGTAATTGTCGCGGCGGAAGCGGTCTCGGCCTTAGGTGACAACCGTTCTCAAACCTGGCATAAGCTGCTGGCCGGAGAATCCGGGACGGCCCCGGTTACCGGCTTTGACCCCGCCCCCTACTACTGCAGGATCGCCGCCGGGATTAAAAAACTTGACTCCCGACCGCAGGCGGCAGGGCGGCTGGAGCACCTTTTACAGCTACTTTTCAAAAACCTGCCGCCGACCCTGCCCGCATCCTGCAGATTAATCGGTTCAACCCTCAAAGGCGCCATCGATCTTCAGGAAAAAAAGTGGCAGCAGGCAGCAGCCGACGGTAAACCAGCGCTGCCGGAGGAGATCTCTCCTCCGGCAGCGACGGCGAAGCTGGTGGCAGAACACTTCTCTTTGAATCAACCCGGCCTGCTGATCAATGCCGCCTGCGCTTCGTCAACCGTGGCCTTAAACCGGGCCGCGGGCCGGATTGCCGCGGGCTTTGATGACTGTATTCTGGTCTGGGCGGCGGAAATTATCTCCGAATTTGTCTTTGCCGGTTTTGCCTCGATCAAGGCCTTGACTCCCGATTGCTGCCGCCCGTTCGATAAGCATCGTAACGGTCTGATTCTGGGTGAAGCCGCAGCCGCCCTGCTCCTGATGTCAAAGGAGAAGGCACAACAAGAAGGATTAAAACCTCTGGCCGAAATCTCCGGCTGGGGCATTGCCAATGACGCGGTGCATCTGACCGCCCCGGCCCGGGACGGTCGGGGTCTGCTCAAAGCCTGTCGCCGGGCTCTGAACCGGGCCCGACTGAAACCTGAAGCGATTGCAGCCATCAATGCTCACGGCACCGCCACCATCCATAACGACGAGATGGAAATTGCCGCTTTCAACCATCTTTTCGACAATTCCGCCACTCCGAAAAAGATACCGCTGCACTCGGTCAAAGGCGCTCTCGGTCACACCCTGGGGGCGGCCGGCGCTCTGGAAACAACCATTGCCGTCAATTCGCTTCAGGAACAGTGTCTGCCGCCGACGATGGGTCTGCGGCAGCCTGAAACCGCAAGCTGCAACCGGATCGAACCGCAGAGACAGGACTTCTCCGGCAACCATCTGCTCCTTACCAACTCCGGTTTTGGCGGGATTAACGCCGCCCTTATTCTGAGTAAAAGTTAAAATGAACCTGATCAATAATTTTCATTCACCCTCTATCGTAAATGTGCCGATTACCGGTATCGGCTGGATCAGCGCCGTCAATGCGGGCCGGGGTTCTGACCGGTGCAAGCCCGAATGGGATGTGGGCACCCCGACCGTACCCGCCGCGATGCTTAAGTCACTCAAAGGCGGTTCCCGCTTCGGCCGGCTCGATCTCTTTTCCCGAATCGGCGTGGCCGCAATCGGCCTGGCTCTGGAAGATGCCGGTTATCTCCCCGCGAAACAACCGGCAGCTGAGACTTCCATCGCTCTGATCAGTGCCACCACCAGCAGCTGCGGGGTTACCGACCGGGATTTTTATCGAACCATTCAGGAAGAACCCGGCCTTGCCAGCCCCGGACTTTTCGTCTATACTCTGGCCACCAGTTTTTTAGGTGAAGCGGCTCTGCGCTTCTCTCTGACCGGAGCCGGCATGACGGTACTCGAATCCCAACCGCGGGCCGACTCCGCCCTTAAACTGGCACTGGAAGAGCTGATCACCGGCGACGACGAGGTGGTTGTTGCTGGAATCTGCAACCTTTTTGCGCAAACTTCAGCCGCGCCCCGGTACTCGGGGGCGCTTTTTCTGGTTTTAGAGAAAGAGACGCAGGCCCCGGCCCGGGTGCACGCCGTTTTAAGCTGCGATCTTAAGACCGGAAATTTTTACATCAACCATCAACCCTGCCCGGATATCTTCTCCATCTGCGAACGGATCTGCGGCTAGAATTTTACGGAACCTGTCAACCATGAAGATGCGACTTATCTACCCCCGCTGGCCCAAACTGAAACAGCAGACCGAATTTCACCTGCCGCCGCACGGCCCCGTGGTCTTTGCCGCGACCGTACCGGAAGAGGTGGAGATTAAATTTACCGATGACAACCTGGAAGAGGTTGATCTTGAAGAGACGCCCGATCTGGTAGTGGTTTCGGTGATGCTCACCTGTCAACTGCCCCGGGCTTTTGCTCTGGCCGACCATTTCCGGGCCCGGAAGATCCCGGTAATCTTCGGCGGCATCGCCACCATGCTGCATGCCGAGGAGGTCAAAGAGCACGCCGATTCGATTTTTCTGGGCGAATCGGAAGGCCGCTACGGTATGGTTATAGATGATTTTAAGGCCGGAAAGCTGAAACCGGTTTATGACTATCTCAACCATCATCCCGACATCGAACTTGTCGGCCCGGCCCGGCGGGAGATATTGAACCGCGAACTCTACAATTATCGCGGCGTGCAGATGCTTGATCTGGTCCACGCCTCACGGGGCTGCAAATTTAACTGCTTCCCCTGCAGCACCGCCTATCTCGGGGGCCGTCAATTCCGGCCGCGGCCGGTTAAACAGGTCATTGCCGAGATGGAGCAGATTCCCAACAACCGCCTTTTCGTGGTCGATAACTCTCTGGCCCAGGACCGCGACTGGCTCATCGAACTCTTCACGGCCATGAAACCGCTCAAGAAAAAATGGGTCTCACATCCGATTTTAGATGATGAAGAGGTTGTCAAACTGGCGGCCGAGGCCGGCTGCTGGTACGTTTATCAGGCAATAATCGATACCTCACCGGTCATAGTCCGCCGCATCGAACGCTTAAAAGAGCACGGTATCGGAGTCGAAGGAACCATTCTTCTGGGCACGGACGATCAGGATGAAACCTACATCCGCAAGCTGGTCGATTTTCTCATGGGGATCAACCTTGATGTTGCCGAATTCACGATTCTGACACCTTTTCTCCACACCCCGCTGCGCCGGCAGCTGGAGAAAGAGAACCGTATCTTAAATAACAACTGGATTGAATACACCACCGACAAGGTGGTTTTCCAGCCCAGACAGCTCTCTCCCGACAAACTTCAGGAGCTCTTTCACTACGCCTGGGACACCTTCTACGCCGACGGCGGCTATCAGATCAAGATGGGGGCCCTTTTTCAGAATGTTATCGCCCGGGAAATGGCGGATGGCACCTACCGCCGTTATGACCCGAAAAAATCACGTAAATTCAAGCGCAGCGACGCGGTCTCCGCATGAGTCGGGTACTCCTGATTTCCACCAATCTGGCGACCGCGCCGTATGCCGTCTACCCGCTGGGGATGGCACTGGTTGCCCGCTCCCTGACTGACAGCGGCCATCAGGTTGAGCAGTTCGATCTGCTCGCGGCGGAAAATAACCAGGCAGCTCTGAAAGAGATGATTTCGGGGCTCAAGCCGGATTTTATCTGTTTTTCCCTGCGCAATATCGACAACACCGACTCTTTAAGCGGGGATGAAGGCTGGTATCTGGAAACGGCCCGCAAGACGATTGCCGAAATCAGGGCTCTAAGTTCGGCCCCGACGATTATCGGCGGCCCCGCCTTCTCTCTGATGCCGGAGGCCATCCTTGATTATCTGGCCGCCGATTACGGCATTGCCGGGGAGGGCGAAGAGGCTCTGCCTCGACTCTTAAGTGAGATCAACTCCGGCAGCCGACCACCGGCCATCAGCCAGGGCCGGAAACCGCTGACCGGCAAAGAGTTTGCGAAACCTCTGTTTCACCCGGAAATCCTCAAATTTTATCAGCAGCAGAGCGGTATCGCCAACCTGCAGAGCAAACGCGGCTGTCCCCACCATTGCCACTACTGCACCTACCCCGGTCTTGAAGGCCACCACTTTCGCCGGCGCCCGGCGGCCGCGGTAGTGGATGATATTGAACATTTGACTAAAACCTACGATGTCAGAACCATCTTCTTTGTTGATTCCGTCTTCAATGATAATCAGGGGCACCATCTGGCCATTGCCGAAGAGATCTTAAACCGTTCTTTGAAAATCAACTGGAGCGCCTTTTTCCGACCCGCCGGATTGGATAGTAAAACCCTGAAACTGCTTCAGAGATCCGGACTCTCGGCCCTGGAATCCGGCAGTGACGCTATTACCGCAGAGACCCTCGAGGGACTGGGCAAGGATTTCTCGCTTGAGGATATTTTGACAACCCACAATCTCTGCCGTAAGCTTAAACTGCCGATCGCCCACTATCTCATTTTCGGCGGGCCGCAGGAAACCCCGGCCACCCTCTCTCAAGGCCTCAAAAATCTGGACAAACTTTCAGGCGGGGTGCTTTTTCTCTTTTCCGGGCTGCGGATTCTGCCCGGCACCAATCTCTACCAGCGGTCCCTGAAAGAGGGTGTAATAACACCTGCGACCTCACTTTTGCGCCCAACCTACTACTTCTCTCCGATGATCAACAACGAGGCGATGAATTTAGAGATCAGCGCCGCCTGCAAGGGCCGGAGGCTTAGGCTCTTTCCCCCGGGTGAAGCCCTGGAGCGGATGCAGGTCATGCAGCGTTTCGGTTTCAAAGGCCTGCTCTGGGATCAGCTGGTTCAACCCTCCTGAAACTTACCGGTAAAACCCGGAAACTGAAATTAAAAAAATTTCTTACGGAACGAACACCACCCATTTCTTGAATAAAGAAGACCTTTTTTGTTGCTTTTCACTTGACAGCTAACCTATTAAAATGCTACGAATTCTACTGACTGAGATTCTATAATTATTGCGGTTATCCCCACCACTTTGAAGGAGAAGAAATGATCAGAATCTGTAAAATTATCGCCCTCGCGGCTTTAATTCCCCTGTTACTGGCTGCCTGCAATGGTCTAGAGAACCAAAAAAATGCGGCGGCATCACCAACCCTGGAACGTATTCTCTGTCGGGGTGAACTTATTGTCGGTACCGCCGCCTCAATGCCGCCGCTCAACATGACCACCAAAAGCGGAGAAATCATCGGCATAGAACCCGATATCGCCACCTTTATCGCCGGCGGCATGGGGGTTAAATTGACCATGAAACCGATGGCCTTTCATGAACTGCTGCCCGCACTTGAGGCCGGTGAAATTGACCTAGTAATGTCGAATATGACCATGACCGGCAAACGCAACCTTAAGGTCGCTTTTGTTGGGCCCTATTTCATCTCCGGCAAATCCATCCTGACCAAAGATATCGCCATCGCCTCCTTCAACAGCGGAGCTGAACTCAATAAATCTGATATCTCTCTAGCAGCGCTGAAAGGCTCAACCAGTCAACAGGTAGTTGAAACCATGCTGCCTAAGGCAAAACTGGTTACAACCGAGACTTACAACGATGCCGTCAAGTTGGTATTTGAGCGTCAGGTCAATGCTCTGGTGGCCGATTATCCCATCTGTCTGATAACCGCCTTTCGTTTTCCCGAGCAGGAACTCTCCACCATGTTGAAGCCTTTCACCTTTGAACCGATCGGCATTGCCGCCCCGGCCAATGACCCGCTGTTGGTCAACTGGCTGAACAATTTACTGATCTCTTTCAAAGGCAGCGGCGAGTTGAAAAGGGTAACCGATTTCTGGCTGGAAAATGGTGACTGGGTTAAAAAATTACCTGACGTCGAATAATCATCCAACCAATACGAGCCTCCGAAAAGGCAAGTAAATAATCTGAGCCGGACCAGTTTTTTTAATTTAAGGATTCTCTCAATATGAATAGTAACAATTCAAAAAAGAGAACTCGTTTTCATTTCAAATTTAAATTTTTACTGGTCTGGCTTTTACTCTATTTTCTTATCAGCCCTTTCTTAAATGCCGCCCCCCACACCGACGTAGCCGTCCAATTCCTATTTTCCATCGTTCTCTTTGCGGCGGTCTATACAATTCACCAGGAGAGCAGGATTATCAGCTTGCCGGGGTTTACTCTGCTGGCGATAGTGACAGTTATACTCTGGAGCCGCACCTTCAGGCTGATGCATATCAACGAGATTGCAATCAATGCCGTTCTGGTTACCTATCTGCTGCTTCTGGTTCTGGCTTTCAGCCGCTATATTTTTCACGCCCGCAAAATTGACTCCGAACTCATTGCGGCCGCTCTCTGTCTCTATATTTTACTGGGTCTGCTCTGGGCCTCAGCTTTAATGCTGCTCGAAGAGATTCATCCCGGCTCGTTCTCGGGGATAAAAAACGGCATCCCTTTCCGAGAGCAGTTTGAATATTTTCACTATTTTAGTTTTGTCACCCTGACGACTTTAGGTTACGGAGACATCACCCCGCAGACCCCGGCGGCCATGGCTTTTTGTCATATTGAAGCGATCATCGGACAGTTTTTCACCGCTGTCCTGGTGGCCCGGCTGGTCGGTATTCAAGTCGCCCAGAGTTTCACCCGGGACGCAGAGTAGATGGCCATGAATCAAACATTTTCCGAGCAATCGACCATCAAACAGCAAACCGATTCAGGATTCGACAAGCTTGATCCGTCTCAGGTACTGGCCTGCCCCGGCTGTGATCTTCTGCTTGAAGATATCCCGGTTCAACCGGGAGAAAAACTTGTCTGCCCGCGCTGTGATGAGATTCTCAGAGCCCCGAAAAGAAATTCGATCGACCACAGCCTGGGGCTCTCCCTGACCGGTCTGCTGCTCTTTCCCTACGCCGTTTTCATGCCGATCATGACTCTCGATACGATGGGCCTGAAAAATACCGGAACTATCTTCGACGGGATAATTTCAACCTGGCACACCGGCTACTTTACTATCGCAATCGCTCTGGTCCTGACCAGTGTAGTGTTCCCCCTGACAAAACTCTGTCTGGTCTTCTGGATCAGCCTCCACCTTAAATTCAAACGCATCCCCAACTATCTGCCGAAAATGATGCGTATCTATATTCAAATTGATGAGTGGGGAATGACCGAGGTGCAGATGATCGGCATCCTTGTCACCATCATTAAAATGCATCATATGGCCAGTATCCATTACAATGTTGGTTTTTTCTGTTTTATCGCTCTTATGGCAACCACCGTTGGTTCATCTTTATCCCTCAGTGAGGAAGAGTTCTGGGAGGAGATTGAAGCCGGGAGGGCCTCGCGATGAACAGCTCAACCATGACTACAACCGCTCGTGATGCCAATCTGGTACTCTGCCACGACTGCCGTAAACTCACGCCCCGGCAGCCGGAAGCCTCTACCGATGAGGCTGTTTGCCCGCGTTGCGGGGCCACTCTTCATCTACGCAAACCCGGCAGTTTGAATCGCACCTGGGCCCTGGTTTTAACCGCTCTTATCTTGACTTTTCCGGCCAATATTCTACCGATCATGAACGTTAACTATCTTGGTAACGCCGAAGCTTCGACAATCATGGACGGAATTATCTACTTTTTTCAGGAAGGCTCCTACGGTATCGGCATGGTCATTCTCACGGCCAGCATCCTGGTACCCTGTTTCAAGATAATCGGCCTGATTCTGATTCTGCTCTCAATTCATTTCCGCTGGGACAGCTGGATGCGCCATAAAGCCCTGATTTTCCGTATCATTGAATTTATCGGCCGCTGGTCAATGCTGGACATTTTCGTTATCGCCCTGCTTCAGGTTCTGGTAAATTTTACAAATATTACAACGATTACCGCCGATATAGCGGCTCCCTACTTTGTCGGAGTAGTCATAAGCACAATGTTTGCGGCTATAACCTTTGACCCCAGACTGCTATGGGATGCGTGAGTTCACAAACTCAGCCACACTGTAAAGGATACAATTCATGGAAACACCGATAGTAAAAAAACGCCGGGGCGTATCTCCGATCTGGATCTTACCTTTTCTTGCCCTGCTGATAGGCGGCTGGCTGCTCTTCGACAGTTTCCAGAATGCCGGTATCGATATAGTTGTCCATTTCCCCGACGCCGAGGGCATCACCGTAGGCAAAACCAAGGTTATCTACAAGGGCATCGAAATAGGTGTCGTCCGCAATATTGAAATAGACCCCGGAGTTGACAGTGTTTCGATAACTATAGAGATGAATAAACGGGCAAAACATGGGCTCGTCAAAGATACCAAGTTCTGGATTGTCAAGCCGGAAGTTTCAGCCGGCCAGATACGCGGCCTTGAAACCCTGCTTTCGGGCAGTTATATTGAGGTTCGGCGGGGGACTTCCAAGCAGGACAGTCGCGAATTTGTCGGTCTGTCGGAACCGCCGCCGATTCCCATGGAAGCTCCCGGCCTGCACCTTAAACTGTTATCCAAAAACCTCGGCTCGATTCAACGCGGCACCAAGCTCTATTACAAAAATATTGCGGTAGGCTCCGTCCAGAGCTACACCCTGGACGAATCGGGACCAGGCGTAATCATCAACGCTTATGTTGAGCCTCAATTTAAGCACCTTATAAAAACCAAAACCCGCTTCTGGAACAGCAGCGGCATCAATTTTAAAGGGGGACTTTCCGGATTCAAATTCAGAATGGAGAGTATGGCCTCTCTGGTTTACGGCGGTATCAGCCTCTACACACCCGCCTACCAGGCCGACAGCCCGGCGGCGGAAAATAACCGAACTTTTTCTCTTTATGAAGATTACGACGCCGCTGAATTCGGTCTCAAGATGACTCTGCGCCTGCCCTCGGCCCAGGGGATTGAGGCCGGAACCACTAAGGTAATATATCGCGGATTTGAGGCCGGAGTGGTTACCGATATAAATTTTGACGAGGTTAAACACCAGGTTACGGCAACCATCAATATTGATCCGCGGGCCGAATTTATCCTGCGGGAAAATACTCGCTTCTGGGTGGTGGGGCCGGAGATATCAATCAACCGGATTCGTAACCTTGAGACTCTGATTAAAGGGGTCTATATCGCTTTTGAACCGGGAGATGGAATTTTCAAAGACTATTTTGATGTCCAGAAAGCGCCTCCTACGGACAGTATCCTGCCGGCCGGCAAAAAATTCACCATCATCACCAGCGATTCCGGTTCAATTGCCATCGCCGCTCCGATTCTCTATCGCAAGCTGAAAATCGGTGAAATCATAGATTTTAGATTAAGCTCCGACGGCAGCAAGGTACTGGGTCAGATCCTTATTTATAAAAAATATACCCATCTGATTCAAAAGAACTCGGTTTTCTGGAAGATCGGCGGCGTCAAAGTTAAAGCAAACTTAACCGGCATCAATATAGAGACCGGAACCATGGACACCATGCTGACCGGCGGACTCACCTTCACCAACCCGGATGACGGCAGTCCGATGAAACCGGCTGAAGAGTTCCACTCTTTCACCGTCTATGACGACGTAGAGGAGGCTACCAAGCAGATCCCGGCACTCAGCGAACAGGGTATCACCATCCAACTCAGGGCTGAAAATGCCAAAGACTTCTCGGAGGGGTCCCCGGTTTTCTATAAATTCATCAAGGTCGGCAAGATAACCGGATTCAGCCTAGATCAAAACGGCAAATGGATTCTCATCAATACCTTTATCGCGCAAAAATATGTACACCTGTTAAGCCCGGAAAGCCTGTTCTATAACATCAGCAATGTTTCCGTTAAGGGTGATCTTTCCGGTATTGAAATCAAAACCGGCTCTTTGAGGAGCATGCTGGCCGGCGGCATCGCCTTTATTACACCGGATCCTGAAAACCCGGAATCGGTCAAAATCAGCCGGGATCAGCAATACATCCTCTACGACAGCCGGGAGGATGCCTTAAATATCGATAAAGACATAATTACCATTAAATTTATTGATTCCCATAATCTACATCCGGGGATTAAAATACGTTACCAAAACATTATTATCGGAGAAGTTAAAGAGATCAACTTAAACGCGGAGATGGATGCGGTTATCTGCCAGGCGTTGATCGACAAAAAAGCCCGGAAGCTTTTCACTGCGAATACCAGAGTCTGGCTGGTTAAGCCCGAAATCAGCCTGAAAGGTGTCAGGAACCTGGACACCGTAATCAGAGGAGCCTATATCACCATTTACCCCGGCAGCGGTGAGCCCGCTACCAATTTCACGGCCCTGAAACAGGCCCCCATAACAGCACTGAATGACAGCGGACTGAACCTCATTCTTGAAGCCGACCGCCTCGGGTCCCTGAGCAAGGGATCACCAGTCTATTATCGTCAGATTGAGATCGGCAACGTCATCGGCAGTCAACTGGCACCGACCTCCCAGCAGGTCTGGATTCATATTAATATCCGGCCTCCTTATGATCGTCTGGTGCACGCCAACTCCAGATTCTGGAACAGCAGCGGTGTCCGGGTGAAAGCCGGACTATTCTCCGGAGTCAAGATAGATACGGAATCGGTCGAAGCCCTGATTGCCGGCGGCATCAGCCTGGCAACCCCGAACCGGGAGGAGATGGGCCTTAAAGCTCTCTCCGGCCAGCATTTCAAGCTCTATAGTGAGCCGGAAGAGGAGTGGCTTAAATGGCAGCCGGTAATCGCTCTGGAATAAGGGAAGAGGAAGTGACGATCAGGTCATGAAAAAGCGAGAGCGGGAAAAAGCATAAATGCTACCGGAAAAACAAAAAGAAAACCCTTATCAGGCACGATAAATCTCATCTATCTCTGCCGCAAACTTACGATAGACATTGGCCCGGCGAATCTTCATGGTGGCGGTCATCTCGTCATCGTCGTGATCGAGTTCTTTGGTCAGAAGCTTGAAACGACGGATGTTTTCAACCCGGGCAAACTGCTTGTTGAAACGCTCGACCTCCTCCTTTATCAGGGTATAAACCTGGGGCAGCATCGAGAGGTTCTTGAAATTGGTGAAAGGGATGTCCTGATCAATCGCCCATTTGCCGACATTGTCGAAATCGATCTGAATCAGCGCCGCCAGGTAGTTGCGGCCCTCACCAACAACGATTGCCTCCTTGATATAGATACTCGTAGTCAGGGCATTCTCGATCTCTGAAGGAGCAATATTCTTGCCGCCCGAGGTGATGATGATATCCTTCATCCGGTCGATGATCCGCAGATGGCCGTCCTCATCCAGGGTGGCAACATCACCGGTGTGAAGCCAGCCGTCGATAATCACCCGCTCAGTTGCAACTTTATCCTTGTAATATCCGACAAAGATTGAATCCCCCCGCTTCAGCAGCTCGCCCTGCTCGCTGATCTTGAATTCGATAACATCGATCGCTTTACCGACCGTACCGAGTTTAATATCATCTCCCATATGGATAAAGGAGAGCCCGGTACATTCAGTCATCCCGTAACCCTCTTTGACCCGCAGACCGATATCGTGAAAAAAACGCAGGACCTCCGGACTGATCTTGGCGGCGGCCGAGAAGCAGAAGCGGGCCTTACGCAGGCCGATATAATTCAACAGAGAGCGAAAGATCAACCAGTAAGCCAGGATGTCAAGTATCCTGAGTCCGGGCCACAGTGAGAGCTCACTCCGACGCCGGCCGATCGCCATGCAGCGATGATAGAGCCAGCGTTTAAATGGCGAGGTCTCTTTAATATTGATAATAATCGACGACTGCAGTTTCTCCCAGATACGGGGCACACCCAGAAAAATTGTCGGAGCGATCTCCCTTAGATCCGACTGAATGGTGGCGATACTTTCAGCAAAATTTACCGTGAAGCCGACATATATCGGTAAAAACAGGGTAAAGATTTTCTCGGCGACATGGCATAAAGGCAGATAGGAAACCACCGTATCATCGACGGTCGGAGCAATCGCCTTGATCGTACTCAAGGTCGTCGCCTCGATATTCCGATGATTAATCATCGCCCCTTTGGGTTTGCCGGTGGTACCCGAGGTATAGATCATGATACAGACATCTTCCGCATCACCCTGAGCCACCTCGGCCGCGAACAGGCCCAGATTTTCCGCGGCCAGTTCCCGACCCAGACCCTCGATCTCCTGAAACGAGATGATATTTTCCTTGTCATAGTTACGCAGGCCCTTCATATCTATAACGATAATTTTTTCTACCAGGGGCAGTTCATCCCAGACCTCAAGAATTTTATCGGTCTGTTCCTGATCTTCGCACACGACAAACCGGGCGTCGGCATGGTTTATCACATATTGTACTTCCGGAGCCGGGCTGGTGGGGTAGACCCCGATTGTCACTCCTCCCAAAGCGATGGTGCCCAGTTCCGCGTAGATCCACTCGCGGCAGTTATCACTGAGAATCGCCAGATGATCGCCGCGGTTAAAACCTATAACCTTCAGGCCCAGGGCAAAATTAGTGACATGTTCACGATACTGCTGCCAGGTAATCCGCTGCCAGATTCCGTACTCCTTTTCCCGCAGAGCCACCTGATCGGAACGTTTGGCAGCCATCTCCAGAAAAGCCTGACAGATTGTCTTGCCGCTCAGCTCAGCCACCGTTTTCTCCGTTTATAATGTTTCACGTCGCGATAACTCTTCTCTTCGCCCGATTGGCCGAAACCGAGATAGAACTCCTGCACATCCTGATCATTGAGCAGCTGTTCAACCGGGCCGTCAAGCATCATCCGGCCGTTCTCCATGATATAACCGTAGGAACTGATTGAGAGGGCAATCTGGGCATTCTGTTCAACCAGCAGGATGGTCGTTCCTTCACGCTGGTTGATCTCTTTGATTATGGCAAAGATCTCATCCACTAGAAGCGGCGCCAGTCCCAGAGAGGGCTCATCCAGCATCATCAGTTTAGGCTGGGCAAGCAGGGCCCGGCTGATCGCCAGCATCTGCTGTTCACCGCCGGAAAGATAGCCCGCCAATCTTTTGCGGCGCTCTTTCAGTGAGGGAAAATAGCTGAAGCATTTCTCAATATCATCTTTAATCTGAGCCCGATCCCGCCGGATATAAGCGCCGCAGCTTAAATTCTCCTCCACCGTCAAATCCTCAAAAACCCGGCGGCCCTCGAGCACCTGAAAGATTCCCCGACGAACAATCTGGTGCGGGGCCAGGCCAACCAGATCCTGCCCCATAAATTCGATCGAACCATCACGAATCTCACCATCCTCCAACGGCAGAAAACCGCTGATCGCCTTTAAGGTCGTCGACTTTCCGGCCCCGTTCGAGCCCAAAAGGGCGACAATCTCACCCTGAGGTACTTCGAGCGACAGCCCTTTCAGCACCAGGACAACGTGGTTATAGATAACCTCGATATTATTAACCCGCAGAAGGGCCATTTTTTCCTCTTGCTCGATCATATTGAGTTGTTCGCTTAATGTCTAATAGGTCGAAGAGGTCGAAAGGGTTAAAAGAGTCGAAGAGGATAACCACTTCGACCTTTTAGACCTATTCGACCCCTGATTGCATATTTTACTGCAGATAGATCCAGTCCGAAGCCGGTACGAACTCGCCGCTCTTGGCGACAAAAACTTTACCAACACCGGTGGCGTTGCTGCCGCTAAAACTGATCTTGCCGGCAAAGTCACCGGTATCCCAGTCTTTAACCTGAGGAATCATATCTTTGAGATTGGGCCCGGTAATCGGCAGGCCTTTGGCCTTGCACATCTTGGCCAGTTTGACAAAAACCATACCCGTAAACCAGCCCTGCATATAGGAGTTGGGGCGGTATTTAATTTCCGGATGATGCTTCTTGTTGAAGGCCTGAATGGTTTTGATCATCGGCACATCCGTCTGCTGCCAGTAGGCATAGGGATTGACGCCCATGTAGCCTTCGGCATCGGGTCCAAGTTTCCCCAGAAGCATCTTCGACATGGCCCAGAAGGTTCCCATGAAGGTGGTCTTCATACCGAAATCGCGGGCCCCCTTAATGACTGACGGAATCGGCGGCACAACATAACCCTGAAAGATACAGTAGTCGGGATTGTGCCGTTTAAGATCCAGGATCTGACTCGAGACATCCACGGCACCAACCTTGGTAATCTCTTCAGCCACCACTTCTACGCCGAATTTTTTCGCCATCTTGCGGGCATAGGGTATCGGGTCGCGGCCGAATTCAGTATCGCTGTAGAAAAAAGCCACGGTCGCTTTTTTGCCCTTGGTTTTCGGATGTTTGGAGATGTATTTAAGCAGCAGGCCGAACTGCTCGGCATAGGTCGGCCCGGAGACGAACATATAAGGGTTTTTGCTACGATCCGCCAACTCCTGTGAAAAGGAGGTCGAACCGTAAAGAATTTTGTATTTGCTGTTGATCTCCGGTGCCAGAGCTTTACCTTCACCGGTTGACTCACCGTAATTCATAACCGGGCTCTCTTTCGCCATCACCTTCTTGAAGGAGGCAACCGCCCGTTTCAGATCGTAGCCGGTATCATCGTAAATATACTTAATCGGTATGCCGTCAACCCCGCCCTGCTCATTGGCATAAGCCAGAGAATCGGCCAGACCGGCATGAATATGTTTCCCGGCAAAAGCGAAACGTCCGGTCAAAGGCTGCTGGGCGCTGATTTTAATCGGATTACCCGCCCAGGCAGCTCCCGCCGCCATACTCAAGCACAACCCCACAATTAAACCACACCATAGTCGAGTACGCATCTTCTCTTCCTCCTAATCCTGATTCAGGTTAATTTGCAACCGGGCCGAAAAGCATCCCCCCGCCGGTCCGGTACGAAAAAATTGTTGTTCTGTTAAAACCTGCTTAAATATTCGACTTGCTTACCGTCATACCGTAAAGCTGCAGCAAACAGCGCAAACTCCGCTTCGCTGACCGTTACCGGGGACAGAATTGAATTCTGTCCCCACATCGAGAAAACTCTGCCAACGCGAATGGCAAAGCAAAAATTTCGCTAGGCAAGGAAGTTTTCAGTTTCTGCGTGAGACCATACATACAGTATGTCGAACGTAGAAACTGAGAACTGACGCAGTATAGCGGAATTTTTGCGCAGCCATCAGTGTTTAAAGGGCCAGAGACGAAAATAGGCCTTAACCCGGCACCACATCTCTGCCAGTCCGTGGGGTTCAAAAACCAGAAAAAGCACTATCAGAAAACCGAAGACCACGGTCTGCAGAGGGTAGAGATAGGCCATCGCCTGAGGGAAATAACCTTCGAAAAATTTCAGTACGGCGGAAAGAGCTTCCGGGATCAGGGTCATAAAGACGGCCCCGTAAATCGCCCCCAGGATATTGCCGAGACCGCCGACAATAATCATTGCCAGATAGCGGATACTCTCATGCAGGGGAAAGTGTTCCGGGGTAATCGATTTGAGATGATTAACCCAGAGACAGCCGGCCACTCCGGCAAGAAAAGAACTCACGGCAAAAGAGTAAAGTTTGTAACGAAAAAGATTGATTCCCATCAATTCCGCCGAGATATCCCGGTCGCGAATCGCGATAAAAGCCCGGCCGATCCGGGTGCGAAAGAGATTGCGGCTCATGGTGGCCGCCAGGATCACTACGATAAGCGTCACCCAGTAGAAACCGAACTCACTGCCGACATCGAGGCCGAAGATCGACGGGGAGGGCACATTAAGGCCGCGAATGCCGCCGGTCAAAGACTCCCAGTGGACGAAAAAGAACTCAAAGATAACCTGAGCCGCCAGGGTCGTGATACAGAGATAGAGCCCTTTCATCCGCATTGAGGGCGCCCCGACCAAAACCCCGAAAAAGGCTGACGCCAGACCCGCCAGGGGCAGACACAAAAGCAGCGGCAGACCCAGCCGGTTAGTTAATACGGCTGAAGTATAGGCACCGATTCCGACAAAGGCGGCATGCCCTAAAGAGATCTGCCCGGTGGCCCCGGTCAGGATATTCAGACCTAAGGCCGCGACGACGGCGATACCGGTGATATTGGCCATATAGAGCAGATATTCTCCCGCAAAAAAGGGAAACAGTGCCAGACAGACGAACAGCACTCCCAGCCAGAAACGGCTGGTCGGCGTCACGAAAACCGCTTCATCGGCGGAATAGCTCTCTTTATAGTCACCGATACGCATAAGTTTCTACAATCTCTCAATCTCTTTGCGGCCGAAAAGACCGTAGGGGCGAACCATCAGAATCAAGACCAAAACGACAAACGGTGCAATATTTTTGACCCCGCCGCCGATCATCGGATCGAGATAACCGCCGGCCAGATTCTCGATAATTCCGACAATCAGGCCGCCTAAAACCGCGCCGCCGATCGAATCGAGTCCGCCGAGAATCACCACCGGAAAGATTTTTAAGCCGATCCCGCCGAGATTAGGCTGAACCCCGCCGATATTACCGATGATCAAACCTCCGATGGATGCGGCAATGGCCCCGAAAATCCAGGCCAGAGTAAACATGCTGCGGACATTGATACCCATTGAAAATGCGGCCATCTGATCCCCGGCCGTAGCCCGCATGGCGACCCCGACTTTGGCATATTTGAAAATCAGGGCGAAAACCGCCACCGTACCCATAGCCACGACAAATCCCCAGAAAAGATTGGATCGGATAATCAGATCACCGATAATTATCGGGGCCCGGGGGAAAAGCGGGGGAAAACTCTTGAAATCGGATGACCAGATCATCTCGGCCAGACCCGTCAGGATTGAGCTTAAACCGATGGTCACCATGACGATACTGATCGTCGGCTGCCCGAGCATATGACGTAAAATGGTTTTTTCCACCATCAGGCCGAGCAGACCGGCCCCGGCCATGACCACCAGAAAAGAGGGAATTGCCGGCCAGCCGATCAGCACCGAACAGGTGTAAAAGATATAGGCCCCGATCATCATGAATTCCCCGGTAGCGAAATTGATGATACTGGTCGCTTTATAGATAAGAACAAAACCCAGAGCGATCAGGGCGTAGATACCGCCCACGGCAATCCCGCTGGTCAAAAGCAGAAGAAAGAAATCCATTCAGCCCGTCCTCCGCTTTTCGCTGCCGAGATAGGCTTTGATAACCTCGGGATGCTGCTGCACTTCCAGAGGCGTGCCGTCGGCAATCTTGCGACCGAAATTGAGCACCATAATCCGATCGGAGATATCCATGATCATCCGCATATCGTGTTCAATAATGATAATCGTCAAATCCCGCTCTTCCTGAATATCGAGGATAAAACGCACCATGTCCTCGGTCTCTTCGGCATTCATCCCGGCCACCGGCTCATCCAGCAGCAGGATACGCGGCTGCATCGCCAGAGCCCGGGCCAGTTCGACCCGCTTCTGCAGGCCGTAAGCCAGGGTACTGACCGGCTGTTTGCGGATAGATTCGATCTCGAGAAAATCAATAATGTCATTCTCGATCTCCTCCCGCAGCCGCATCTCTTCACGATGAGCCGCGCCCCAGTAGAGTGCGGCCCCCAAAAGGCCGGTCTTTAAGTGAGCATGACTTCCCAGCTTGATATTATCAAGCACCGTCATCCCCTTAAACAGCGCGATATTCTGAAACGTCCGGGCCAGTCCGGCAGCCGCCCGCCGGTCCGGGGATTGATGTGAAATATCATTTTCGGCAAAGATAATTTTTCCCTGCTGCTGCTGATAAAAACCGCCGAGACAATTTAAGATAGAGGTTTTACCGGCCCCGTTCGGCCCGATAATCGCGTAGATCTGACCGGGCTCAACCGCGAAGCTGACATCATGCAGAACCTGCAGGCCGCCAAAGGAGAGATGAAGATTATTTACTTCCAGAAGTGCCATAAATTTACAAAATCAAAAAAACGTCTTGAATTTTCATAATGTCTTGCAGTTTGCGCCTCCAGCCATTGCCTGAACCGAGTCTGAGACAAATTAACTTTAGCCAATTATGGACAACATGTAAATCGGTGAATAAGGTAATCCGGCATAGGTTAAAAGCTGAAAACTCTTTAGGTAATTTACCTACACCCGCACTATCATCAGAGCCGTCACACAGCATTATGGCAGCCGCCGGAAACACAAAATTACTTGACAAAAATGGATAGGTTTATTAATGAGACCGGTCAATCTGATAAATTGTGAACTGAAAATCTGCCTGACTTAACCTTCATTACTGGAAGCCGACACCTTGTCCCACGCAAACTCATACACCAGAAATATCATCATCTGGTTTCTGGTCATAGCCTGCTTTTTATCTATCGGCAGCGGCTCCGCCCGGGCCGTGATCTGTCTCGAACAAAATGGTGAGGCAACCCTGGAGCTGGGGCCTAAGAACAGACCCCATCGCTGTATCGATAATCATCTGCACCGGGCGAAACAGGCCGGTCATACGGTTCGAACCAAAACCCTGAACACCACCATGTCAAGCTGTAACACCCGGGCTACCTGCAAAGATTTCGAGGTCTCTTTTCAACTCTTTGCTCAGCGTAATGAAACCATCAACCATCTCATCACATTCATTGCCGACCCACAGTTGACAACCGGACAGTTAAAAGAGCCGGTAGTAAAGCTTAGCAACACCTTCTCTACTATTTCATACAACCCGGCAACAATTGACCCAGCCCTTACCCATCTGCAAAGCATAGTCCTCCTGATTTGAGTTCCATTCCCTGTAAATTGCCTTAAAACAAAAGTCACAAAAAGCCTTCTACAACTGCAGCAGTGCATCTCCGGCAATTTACACAAGCCACTACCCGTAATCGATAGTAACCACCAATGATTCCGCTGCGGCATCCGGGATGCCCCGGGCCGCCGCACCTCTATAACAAGGAATTTCTATGTCTAAAAAAACAATAAAAGGTCTTGTAATCATTCTGTTTTTACTGATCTTTAGCAATCCCGGACAGATCCTGGCCCAGACAACGGAAAGCTGGACTTCCAGACTTATCTCTCAGATCGACCAGAACCCGGAAATCGTGGTCGCCCGGAAGAATCTGGAGCACCTGAGATTAACCGCCGCGGGCCGGCAGCAACCGCTCTATAATCCGGAATTTGAAACCGAATATGAACGCAACGGCGATGACAACAACTACCGGATCGGCCTGAGCCAGACCCTTGATATCTGGGGTAAACGCGGGATTCGCACTCAGCAGAGTCAGGCAGAGCTGACGGCCGCCGAAACCGAATTCAAACTTAAAACCTTAGAAAAAACGGCAGAAATTCTGAAACTTCTAGCCGAGTGGCAGGCCGCCGGAAAGGCCGCGGCTCTCTCTTTGCAGCAGAAAGATGCCATGACCGCCCTGGCGGAGCAGGTAAAACAGCGGCAGATGGCCGGTGATGCCGGTCTCATCGACAGCGAACTGGCCTTTCTCAATCTCTCCGAGAATCTGAAGAATACGGTTGCGGCCCGGATCCGGGTGCGCCGGACGGAGGCCCGTCTCAAAGAAGAGCTGCCGGAGTGGTCGGTAGCGGCGGCTCCGATTCCGGAAGAGTTTTGGTCTGCCGCCGCCAATTACGACCTGCAAAAACTGATTGACAACCATCCCCGGGTAGCTCTGGCCCGCCTCAACTGGGAAGCCCGGAAACATACGGCCGAACTGACCCGGCAGCAGGCGAAACCGGATCCAACCATAGGTTTTAACGCCGGTGAAGACGGTGAGGAAAATGTTTTCGCCCTGACATTCTCCATCCCCTTAAATATACTCAACTCGTTCAGCGCCGAAACCGATGCCGCCAACCAGGATATCGTGGTAACTCAGGCCCGTTATCAGGCACTTAAACGCCGGCAGCTGATTGCCGCTGAAGCGGCGGCAGAAACTATGAAAGAGTACCAACAGAGTTACAAACAATGGCAGGAGATTATGCGCTTAAGAGGTGAGCAAAGCCGACAGTTACTGGAAAAACACTGGCAGAGCGGCGATCTTGACACCACCGGATACCTGCGCATCCGCCAGCAGCAGAATGAAAATCTGCGTACCGGCATCGAACTTGAGGCCCTCTACCACACGGCCCTGATCGACCTCTATCTGCAGAGCGGACATCTTAGCACTATCTTCAATCAACTCTAAACAACAGGGGAAACCATGAAACCGAGTTTACAGATAATAATAATTTTTTCTCTCATTTTCAGCCTGACGACAATCGGCCTGAGCGCTGACGAGCATCAACATTCAGCCGGCAAAAAACTTTCGGCCGCCGAAAAAATCCATAGCGATCACGAAGATCACAAAGATCACGACCACCCGGCCGATCACAGCGAACCTGAAGAGCCTGCCGGAGAGCATGAAGATGACCACCACGACGCGGCCGCAACAAAACCCGGTTCGCATGAGCATGAACACGAGGAGGGTGAAGCCGGGGTTAAATTGTCACCGACCCAGCTGGCAACCGCCGCCATCAAAGTTGAAGTTTTAGAATACCGCAATCTCTCCACCGAAATCTATACCCCCGGCGAGCTTAAAGCCAACGATTACACCAGCTATCTGGTATCGCCCCGCACCGATTCCGTGGTGCTTAAACGCCATGTTGCACTCGGCGATCATATCGAAGAAGGGCAGCCTTTAGTAACCCTGTTTGCGGAAACCGTGGCCGCCGCGCAGGCCGAGTTTTTGGTTGTCCGCGAGGAGTGGCAGCGGGTACAAAAAATGGGCCGGAAAACGGTCGGAGCCAAACGTTATATCCGGGCCGAGATGGATTATAAAGCCGCCTACAGCCGCCTGAAGATCTTCGGTCTGGATGCCGGCGCGATTAAAAATACTGCCGCCAACTCGACAACTTTGGGCGAATACACATTGAAAGCGGTCATCAGCGGTACAGTCTTAAGGGATGATTTTCAACAGGGTCAACGGGTCGCCGCCGGGGAGGAGCTGCTACAGCTGGCCGATGAACGAAATCTCTGGGCCGAGGCTTATCTGACCCCGAACCTGACCTTTGACCTTGCTCCCGGCACCAAAGCCCGGATCATGATTGACAACCGTTCCTACCCGGCCGTCGTCAGTCAGCAGGAACACACCATCAATTCGCTGAGCCGCACCCGAACCGTGCGCCTGCTGGTTGACAATGAAAAACACAAGCTCCACCCCGGCATGTTTGTCGATGTCTATCTCTCTTTACCGGCCTCTGAACCCGTTCTTGCCGTTCCCGAAACCGCTTTAATGCGCGGCGGCGACGGCGACTGGACCATATTTATTGAAGAGAAAGCGGGTGAATACCAGGCCCACGAAGTCGACCGGGGCCGGACTTTCGGGAACTTACAGGAGATAACCGGGGTTGCCGCCGGTAGCCGGGTTGTCGTTGAAGGAGCTTTTTTTATCGCTTCGCAACTTGCAAAAGGCGGCTTCGACCCTCACAACCATTGATGGCTAAGTAAAAAGCCCACCTGCTTTGTTCTCGAAAAATCTTCGTTACTGCGGCGGACTTCCATGTACGCCTCATTCATCAACTTTTCGGAGCCTCGCAGCTGAATATTCTACTTAGTAGTCACGTGACTTTTTACGAATTTATGATTATCTCCTGGAGAAAAAAAATATGTTAAATAAAATAATTGACTGGGCCGTGAGCAACCGTCTGCTGGTGGTTATCTCTCTGTTCACACTGACTATCGCGGCTTTTTTCATGATTCCGCGCTTAAATCTTGATGCTTTTCCCGACGTCACCAATATTCAGGTGTCGATCAATACCGAAGCTCCGGGCCTGGCGGCGGCCGAGGTCGAACAACTGATTACCTTCCCCATCGAGTCGGTGATGTATGCCCTGCCGGATGTTGAAGAGGTCCGTTCAATCTCTAAAACCGGCCTCTCCGGAGTCACTGTGGTTTTCAAAGAGAAGACCGATATTTTCTTTGCCCGACAGCTGGTCTTCGAACGTCTGCAGAGCGCCAAAGAGCTGATCCCGCAGGGGGTCGGAATTCCGGAAATGGGGCCCAACACCTCGGGTCTCGGCCAGATCTACCAATATCTGCTGATCGCTGAGCCCGATTCTGATTATGATACGATGAAACTGCGCAGTCTCAATGACTGGGTCGTAAAACTGCTGCTGATGCCGGTTGACGGCATCACTGATGTTCTCTCTTTCGGCGGCAGTGTGCGCCAATATCAGGTAAACCTTAACCCCAACCGGATGCTCGCCTACGGACTGACCCAGGACGATGTTTTTCAGGCGCTGGAGAACAACAACCGGAATGCCGGCGGCTGGTATCTGAACCGGGGTCAGGAGCAGCTGGTTATCCGGGGTGTCGGCTGGCTTGGCCACGGCCGCACCGGCCTGACGGAGATCCGCGAAATTCCGCTGAAAACCATCGCCGGCAAAATTATCCGGATCGCCGATATAGCCAAGGTCGAATTCGGCAGCGAAATCCGTCAGGGGGCGGTAACCGTAACCGGCCGAAACGCCGACGGTGAGGCGGAATCCCGGGGCGAAGTGGTCTCGGGAATCGTTTTGAAACGCATGGGCGCCAACACCAAAGCCACCATCGACGGTATCAACTCACGCATCGATCTGATCCGCCAGGCGCTGCCTCAGGGAGTGGAGTTCAAGGTTATGTACAATCAGGCCGACCTGATCGAAAAAGCGGTACGCACGGTCGTCCATACCCTGGCTCTGGCTTTCATTTTTATCGTTGTTATTCTCGCCCTTTTCCTGATGAATTTAAGAGCCACTCTGCTGGTGCTGATTTCGGTTCCCATCTCGATCGGCATCGCTCTGATGGTGATGGCGCAATTCGGTTTTTCCGCCAACCTGATGTCATTAGGCGGCCTGGCGGTGGCTATCGGCATGCTCGTCGACGGCTCGGTGGTGATGGTCGAGAACATGTTCAAACACCTCTCCCACCCCGATCCGGTTCACAAGCAGGACATCCCCGGCAATACTGCCGGGGATGATTCCGACCCCCACGACGTAACCCGGGACCGGCGGGGGATCGCCCTGCGCCTGCAGGAGGCCGGCAAGGAGGTGGCCCGGCCGATATTTTTTGCCGCCTCGATTATTCTTGTCGTTTTCATGCCGCTGTTCAGTTTTGAAGGTGTCGAAGCCAAACTTTTCCAGCCGCTGGCAATCAGTATTATTATCGCGATTATCGCCTCGGTCATGGTCGCCTTAATCATTGTTCCGGCACTGGCGACCTATCTTTTCCGCAGCGGTATCAGAGAACGCGAAAGCCTGCTCTTAAAACCCCTCGCCTGGCTCTACCGAAGGGGTCTTAACTGGACCATGCACCATCGAAAAACAGTAATCGGCGCCGCACTTATAGTTTTTATCGCGGTTATGGGATTGATCCCACAACTGGGCACCGAATTTGTGCCGGAGCTGGAGGAGGGAACACTTAATCTGCGGGTCACTCTGGCCCCGTCGGCCAGCCTTGATACCGCCCTGGCGGTGGCTCCGAAACTGGAAGCCATGCTTCTTGAATTTCCGGAAGTCACTTACGCCTCCAGCCGGATCGGCCGGGCCGAGATCGGCGGCGACCCTGAGCCCGTCAATAATATTGAGATTTTTGTCGGCCTAAAACCGGCAAAAGAGTGGACCAGTGCTCCAGACCGGCAGAAGTTACAGGAGATGATGGAGATGAGACTGGAACAGTTTCCCGGGCTTCTGCTGAACTTCTCCCAACCGATCGCCACCCGGGTTGACGAACTGCTTTCCGGGGTCAAAGCGCAGCTCGCAATTAAAATATTCGGCCCGGAACTGAACGTACTCGCGGCCAAAGGCCGGGAGATAACCAAAGTTGTACAGAGTATCGAGGGTACCCGTGATGTCGCCATGGAGCAGATCGCCGGGGAAGCCCAGCTCGTCATTCGCCCGGATCGCCGCCGCCTCTCACGCTACGGCCTGGCCGTAGGCGACGTTATGAACCTGGTTCGGGACGTCCTCGGCGGCCGGGCCGCGGGCCAGATCATCAACGGTAATGAACGTTATGATATCTATGTGCGCCTCGAAAAAGATTTCCGCGACAATCCCCGAACCATTGCCGAGTTGCGTCTGCAGTCACCCACCGGGGCCCTGGTTCGGCTCGGTGATGTTGCCGCCATCGCCATCGAATCCGGCCCGCCCCAAATCCGCCGGGATGATGTTCAGCGCCGGGTGGTGGTCCAGGCCAATATAAAGAATCGTGATATGGGAAGTGTGGTCAGCGATATTCAAACGGCTATCGCGGCTCAGGTTGCATTACCACCCGGCTATTCGGTAGCTATCGGCGGCCAGTTTGAAAATCAGCGGCGGGCCCAGAAACGGCTGGCTCTGGTGGTGCCTTTCTCTCTCGCCTTAATCGCCCTGCTCCTCTATTTTGCCTTCAACTCCATCGGTCAGGCGCTTTTAATTCTGATGAACGTGCCCCTGGCTGTAATCGGCGGCGTGGTTTCCCTCTACGTATCGGGGCAGTATCTTTCGGTGCCCAGTTCGGTCGGTTTTATCACCCTTTTCGGGGTCGCCGTCTTAAACGGGGTGGTCATGGTGGAGAGCATTAACCTGCGCCTCAGCGGCGGCCTCAAACTCCCGGAAGCAATCTTTGCCGGGGCCACATCCCGCCTCAGGCCGGTGCTGATGACGGCCGCAACCTCGGCCCTGGGTCTTATCCCGATGCTGCTTTCAAACGGCATCGGCGCCGAGATTCAAAAACCTCTGGCAACCGTCATCGTCGGCGGCCTCGTCAGTGCGACGCTACTCACCCTCTTCGTCCTGCCGGCCCTCTATCCGTTTTTTTCACGGGGTAAAATAAAGGATATGCTCTAGGTTGGTAATTATCGAAAAAAAGAGAAGAGTATAGAAAAGACCGGTGGCGGAGCCTGACTGACAGAGCGACAATCAAGCGGGGAGAAGGGCTCCGCCACCGATCCAAAGTTATTTTAACACTTAACCACGCCTCCCCTAAGCCGCTTTAATTTCAACCATGCGCGGTTTGGCCGCTTCTGATTTGGGAAGATGGAGTTTCAAAACCCCGTCTTTAAGTTCGGCATTGACCTTGGCAACATCAATACTCTGAGGCACCGAGAAGGTACGCCGGTACTCAACATCACCAAACTCCTCCCAGTTAGCGGCGCCGGAGATCTTGAGACTGCGCACCCCGGAGATCAGGAGTTTGCCGTTATCAACATTTACCGAAATATCTTCCTTGGCCACTCCGGGCATATCCGCGTGCAGCAGGATTTCATCATCATTTTCATAAATATCAACCATAGGCGAGATAACCGGAATCTCACGGCTTCGCTCGGCCAGGGTTTCACTGCGGGTCGCTATTTTTTTATTTTCACTCATGACTCAAACCTCCATTAATAAAGTTTTCGCCTAAAATTATTATTACTTAATACCGATCTGTTTCGGTTTGGCCGCCTCGGCCTTCGGCAAGGTGAGCGTCAGGATACCGTTCTGCAAACCGGCCTCAACCTTATCCACATCGACATCGGACGGTAGAGTAAAACTGCGAGTAAAGCTGGCATCACCCCGTTCCACCCGATGGGCTTTATAGCCCTCAGGAGCCTCGGACTTGCGGCTGCCGCTGAGTTCGAGATAGTTCCCCTGAATCATAATTTTCAGATCGTCCTTGTTTAAACCCGGGACCTCCGCTCGAACCTCAAACTGATCTCCATTGTCGTAAAGATTTGTCCGCGGCGCGGCTTCGGCAACCCTCCAGCCGAACTCATCACCAAAGCCTCTGTCGTAATCGGTGAACAGTCGATTCATGTGCGAGCGCAGCAGATCCATAGCCCCGTACATCCGGTCAATATCACTAACTCTTGTCCACATAACCATTCCCTCCTTTAATAAAAATTTTTAGGGTTAAAATTTATCCGGCCCCACGTCCGATGGAAACTTTCAATTCCTGGCCGGACATCCTTCAACCACCTGAAAGACCAAGTGATTTCATCTTTCATAACAATCCATAAAGGCCTCTTTCCGCCTTCTGGAAAAAAAATTAATTACGACATTTTCGAATGTCAAGAGAGGTGATAAAAAAAATTTTCGGCCGGAATTTTCTTATATAAAAAGGTGGGAGATAAAACCTGAGAGGAGAGAGAAAAACCAGCGCATTCAATGCCTGCCGCTGAGTCGTAGCGACAACATGCTCAGGTGATGCCGGATGCAACAAATAACGCTAGATCTCCATAGCGCCCATATCTCGGAGGTGATGTTTTTTATCGTAAAAAACAGATATAGCGTGTAATCTACTGACAATAAGTTTTTTCAGTCGAATAAGCGTAATGATGATAACGCAACGTTTCCCGCACCTGATCCATCAATTTGAGTTGAGGGTTCGACGTAAATTTTGATTTATTTTCCATAATGTATGTGGTAGCACTACAACAAAGAGATGGACTTAGAGAAAATTGATAGCATGGAAAGATTCTTCCATGTCTCTAAATTTGATATCGAATTTTATGGAAAAATCGTACAGTTATAAAATATAACATACTTTTTCCAGTTATTAACAATGTTCGCCACAAATAGAGGAGATAAATGACATGCCAGATACAGAATGGCTAAATTCAATATACACAGACAGCAAGAAGCTAAAGCGAGAGGCCGCCAAGCGAAGAAAAGCATATAAAGAACTCTCTGTTCTGAAATCTAGCGTCCAAGAATATATTGACGATGGATGGGAAGTGGATAAAGAGCTGAAGATCAAAACTCGCATACGCAAACCATGGTCCCATGACGAAAAACTGGAAAACAAAGTATGGTACCTCTTTCATTTGCTTGGCTATCCTGAAATTAGCGAGGGAAGAAACTTTCAGGTTACAATCAAGCGCAAAGGTGCTGATCCTTATACGAAGCAGATTGATGTATTAGCAAAAGACGACGAAACTGTCGTTGTCACCGAATGTAAATCTTCCGCCCGCATCACTCGCCGAAGCTTACAAAAAGACATAGAGGAGTTTGCAAACCTTAAAAGCCCAATCGCAAACGCGATAAAGAAGCATTATGGCCCTCATTACAAGCCGAAGATTATCTGGCTATTTGTAACAAGCAACATTGCATGGTCTCAACCGGATAGGCAACGTGCGGCTGGAGCACGCATCAATATCATAACGGAAAAGCAATTGAGGTATTACGTGCAAATTGCCGATCACCTCAGAGCGGCAGCACGCTTTCAGTTCTTAGCTGAATTTCTGCAAGACCAGAAGATACCTGAGATGGACGGTATTCATGTACCCGCTGTAAGGGGCAAACTTGGAGGAAAAGTTTTCTATTCTTTTGTCTCAACGCCCAAGCAAATGCTTAAAATTGCATTTGTGAACCACCGATCCCTGAATGATCCTGCTGGAGCACCATCCTACCAGCGACTTGTTAGCAGAACACGGCTTCGCCAGGTTTCTCGCTTTATTCATGGCGGTGGATTCTTCCCTACAAATATTCTTGTGAATTTCTCTCGCAAATGTCGCTTTGAACACGTCGCCAAAGATGAAGAGACGAACGTTATATTTGGGAACCTATATTTGCCGTCTCAATACAGATCTGCTTGGATTATTGACGGACAGCACAGACTCTATGGATACGCCCCGTTATCAGACAAACACCTGAATCAAAATATTATGGTTGTCGCTTTCGAAAACTTGAAGAAAGAAGAAGAGGCCAACCTTTTTGTTACAATTAATCATGAGCAAAAATCCGTACCCAAAACCTTGTTGGATGATTTAGAAGGAGAATTGAAATGGGGGTCAGATCGCCCGACAGAACGAATTGGTGCTGTAAGCGCCAGGCTCATTGGATTATTGAATAACGATATAGGCGAACCTCTCTATGGTCGGGTGACTCAACAGGGAATCTCTCCTACAGAGAAAACATGTTTAACAGTACCAGCTCTGAAAGATGGACTTCGTAGATCTGGTTTGGTTGGTGAAGCTATACTAAAGAAGAAAGAATTTGCCCCGGGAGTGCTCTGCGGAACGAACGACACAGCGACTCTCGATCGTGCACGATCGGCTTTGAACAGTTTCTTTCAACTACTGGCGAACGCTAATGTAACCCAGTGGGAATCTGGTCGCCAAGGCTATCTATGTACAAACGTTGCGCTACAGGCATACTTAAAGCTGTTTAGTTCACTAGTTGATTATATGGAATCCAACAAAGGATTGTCTGCGAGAGAGCTTGAGCCCAATGATCTAGTCTCGGAGGTCGAAGAGTACATGGATCCCATCCTGCTGTGGCTCAGCGAAGCAACCGCAAGCCAAATAGAGAAACGCTTCAAGGTTCAATTTGGATCGGGTGGTCCACGTGAATACTATTACCGTCTTTGCCAAATGATTTGTGAATCATTCTCTGATTTTTCTCCAGAAGGTATGGACGAATGGGTAAAAGGACAATCAGAGGAACTTGTTGACGATGCCGACAAGAAACTTAAGGAACTCAATATTCATGTGCAAAAAACAATATTCGCCACATTCAAACAACAATATGGGACAGATGGTGATGCATACTGGAACAAAGGCGTAATTGACAAGAAAATCAAAACGCGTGCTTATGAAAAATCACTTGATGATGACGATGAGGATAGGCTCCCATTAGAAAACTACCTTGATTTCATCGAATACAAAAAAATCGTTGAGAACAAGGTTCATTGGAATATATTCAAATCTCTTTTCGACATTCCTGAACCAGGAGAAAAGGGTTACTCAAAGAATGTCCGATGGATGGAACGGATCAATGAACTGAGGAGGATACCTGCTCACGCAACTGAAAAACGCCATTATAAACCAATTGATTTTGAATATATTGACTATATCTATGAGGAGTTTATGGGACGCCTTAACCCAGAGGATCTCGCAGCCTCAAATCAAGAGGTGGCAGAATGACACCATTCTTAAAATGGGCAGGAGGCAAGCGTTGGCTTGTATCCGGGTACGACACATGGCTACGACAGAATGCAAAAAGATATATTGAGCCATTTTTAGGCAGTGGAGCGGTATTCTTTCACTTGCAACCCAAGGTTGCAATCCTGTCTGATCTTAATGAGGAATTAATATCTACCTACAAAGCATTGCGAGATGTGCCTGGCAGGGTGAAACGTCATCTCCTGACACATCACCGATTGCACTGCCATGATTACTATTACCATATTCGGCAGCAATCTCCGCAGTCGATAGCCACGCAGGCCGCGAGGTTCATATATTTGAATCGAACATGTTTTAACGGCCTCTACAGGGTCAATTTGCAGGGTGTCTTTAATGTTCCGAAAGGAACAAAAGAGAAGGTCGTTCTACCATCAGATAATTTTGAAGAAGTGTCCGCTCTTTTGCAAAACACAAACCTTTCCTCATGCGATTTTGCAGACACAATAGATCAAGCCCATACTGGTGATTTCTTATATATAGACCCTCCCTATACCGTACGCCATAACAATAATAACTTTCTCAAGTATAATGAACGTATCTTCTCATGGGCTGACCAACAACGCCTTGCAGCTTGTCTTGCGAAAGCTGCCAGACGCGGAGTAAGTATTTTCATATCCAATGCAGACCACCACTGCATTCACGAATTGTATCAAGCCAAATATTGGCAACAGATGACGGTACGTAGGTTCAGTCGGCTCGCGTCTTCGTCAAAACACAGAAAAGGAACTACCGAGGTAGTAATTTCAAATTACCTGAAAAAAAATGGCGAACAAGAGGACCCACGGTACTGAGAAACGCGCGCGTTTCTCATCCCGTGATCCTGAACGTTAGACGGATGTAGGGCAATGAAGGGACGTGAGATACAAAAATCCAGCAATGCGCCAACGTGTGGCTCACAGAAGAAGAACCTGGGCTTCGTCGAGTTGATCGCAATCGGCGTAGGTGGAATGATTGGCGGCGGAATTTTTTCAATTCTGGGACTTGCCGTCGATATCAGCGGGCACGCTGCTCCGTTTGCGTTTCTGATTGGAAGCGTTATTGCTGTCGTGGCTGGCTACAGCTATGTGCGTCTTGCCCTTACTTACCACAGCGATGGTGCCAGCTTTACATATCTTGAAAAAGCATTCCCGAAAATGCTTGCGATTGCTGGCATTGCCGGCTGGACCATTGTCGTTGGCTATATTGGCACGCTTTCCCTCTACGCTTTCACGTTTGGGGCCTATACATCACACCTATTTGGCCTCACTGACTCACCACTCCTTCGAATGTTTTTCTCTGGTGGCATTCTGCTGATGTTCCTGGGGATCAATCTTCTCGGCGCCAGTACGATGGGTAAAGCAGAGGATATTGCCGTATATATAAAGATATCGCTGTTGGCACTGCTTGCGGCCGTTGGTTTCTACACAATAGACCCATCTCGGGTCCGCCCTCTATTCGACCATGGCGCCAGTTCCGTCTTCCTGGGTGGAGCCCTCATCTTTGTAGCTTTCGAGGGCTTTCAGTTGATCACGAATGCGGTATGTGAAACACGCGATCCGGAACGCAATATCCCGAGGGGGCTGTACGGTTCGATCGGAATAACTTCGGTAATCTATGTTGTCATTGCTTTGGTTGCGGTCGGCAATTTAGATGTGTCTGCGATTCATGCTGCCGAAGAATACGCACTTGCTGCCGTCGCAAAGCCGATCTTGGGGACATTCGGTGTTGTATTGGTCGATGTAGCCGCTATGCTTGCAACGGCCTCAGCAATTAACGCCACGATTTTTGGGGCGAGCCATCTCGCCTACGAGATTTCCAACGATAATCTCGCTCCGAAGGCATTTTCTTTTCGCAATAGGACAGGCGTACCTGCTGCCGCTGCTGTTGTCATAACGGCGATATCAGTCGCTTTGACGGCACTGGGGAGTCTTGAAGTCATCGCATCATTCTCGAGCTTAACGTTCTTGTTGGTGTCGATTGGTGTCTGTATAGCCAATCTGCGGTTGCGCGAGAATACACGTACAGCCATAACCCCAGTTGTTCTCGGCATCATATTAATGGCAATCACCGCTTCTCTCCTCGTGTATTACCTTGCGGTTAATAACATTGGTGCGTTCTATTTCGCAATGTCCGCTTACCTGTCAATAGGGCTCATTTTCGTGATATTTCGCCTCCTTTCGAAATGCGTATGAGGTCAGACTGAATCGATGCGGAAAGGCACCGTCTAACATCTATATGCCCGCGGACATGCCGCGCCGCTGATGCGAAACGTTGAAAGGTAGGCATGATTTACCAAGCTATAGACAGATCAAGAGCGGTAAACCGAGGGAAATGACAAAATGATTATTCGCCGATAATCTTAACCAGTACCCGTTTCTTGCGCCGGCCGTCGAATTCACCGTAAAATATTTGTTCCCAAGGGCCGAAATCGAGTTTACCGCCGGTGACGGCGACCACGACTTCCCGCCCCATAATCTGCCGTTTGAGATGACCGTCGGCATTATCTTCAAAGCCGTTATGCCGGTATTGCGAAGTCGGCGCGTGCGGTGCCAGTTTTTCCAACCAGAGCTCAAAATCATGATGCAGGCCGGACTCATCATCGTTGATAAAAACGGAAGCTGTAATATGCATCGCATTGACCAAGCAGAGACCTTCCTGAATACCGCTTTCCAGCAGACACTTTGCTACTTCCGGGGTAATATTGATAAACTCCCGCCGGGCGGAAGTTGAAAACCATAACTCCTGCCGAAAATGTTTCATCACTAAAAACTCCTTTATTCTAATTCAGCTATCTTTGCCGGCATCTGAAATCTGTTTCCGGGCCCGTTTCAACGGTAAGTCACCGGCCAATGCGGCAAAATACTCCTTAGCTTTGAGCGCAAATTCCGGCAAATCTTTTTTCGGGAGCGGCGCCGACGGAATTCGTTCCATCTTTAAGGGGTTAATCGCGTGACCGTTCTTAAAAACCCGGAAATCAAGATGGGGTCCGGTAGCCAGACCGGTGGCCCCGACGTAACCGATAACCCGGCCCTGTTCAACCTTGCTACCGACCTTAATTCCCCGACCGAAACGACTTAGATGAATGTAGGTCGTTTCATATCGATTAGGGTGACGCAAACGGATTTTATTACCATTTTGCCGGTCATAACTGCGTTGCGTAACCACCCCGCCGGCCACCGCCCGAACCGGAGTTCCAACCGGGGCTGCATAATCTATCGCCCGGTGCGGTCGATAGATATTTAACACCGGATGATAACGACGGTTGCTGTAGGTCGAAGAGATCCGGCTATAGACAAGCGGGGCTTTAAGAAAAGCCTTTTTCAGGCTGCGGCCATTGCGATCATAGTAGGCCGATTTCTCTTTATCTTTATAGTAAACTGCCTCGAAGGTCTCACCCCGATTAATAAATTCAGCTGCCAGGAGGGTACCATAACCGGCAAATTCACCGGCACGATAACGCTTTTCAACCAGCACCCGAAAAGAATCGCCCGGCCGTAAATCACGCATAAAATCAATATCCCAGGCGAATATATCGGCCAGGCGGCAGGCCAGTTCCGCTCTCTCTCCGAGTTCAGCAATCGTCAGAAAAAGTGAGCTTGAGATGGTTCCGGATATGACCGAGCGTTCAACCTGGTAAGCAATCGCCGCTCTGCTTATCTTAAACTTTTCGCCCTCATAGTTTATCAGCAGCTGTTCATCAGCATCAATTTCATAAGTGAAGCATTTGAATGAGCCATCTTCAAAAAGCATACAGTAGGGCCGGCCGGCCCGGATATCTTTAACCGAAAAGGTATCCTCGCACTGTTCAGCCAGACAGCATATTTCATGGCCGCTTAAATAGTCTCCAAGCAGAGAGCTTAAGGTTTCACCCCGCTTAATTGTACCGGCGAACTCTTTAATCTCCGGCACTTTCACAGTTGCAGCCAGCGCGGTTTCCGCCGGCAGCTGAACTTTCGATTGAGAAACATCATGGGGCAATACATTCGGGCTCGCGGCATCGGCCCTCGTAATCTCTCGAGCCGGGCCCGACGGCCGGCCCGCAAAAAAAAGAAATCCGGCCACCAGCCATCCGGATAGTACCAGAAGCAGCCCCGCCAGTAGTATTTTATTCTTAAAAAAAAGTCTTATCATTTAATGCGAAAACCTCAGTCAATCAAACCCGCAATGCTCACGGACCGATCAAGTACGTCTTAAGATTATGTCGTAAAAACCAAAAAAGCGCCCGGGATAAGGCGCTTTTTTGGTCTTAAATTTTAATAAACTACCATTTACCGGTACGTTTCTCATGCGCTTCGGGCATCCCTTTAAGCGATTCGGCTATAGACGCATCAAAGTCCTCCTGCGGGATTTCGTAATCTTTCAGCCGACCGCTCAGATAGCTGTCGTAACCGGACAGATCAAGCATACCGTGACCACTGTAGTTAAAGAGAATAACCTTCTCCTTGCCTTCCTCTTTCGCCTGTTTCGCCTGGCGGATAGTCGCGGCAATCGCGTGACTGGTTTCCGGGGCACAGACGGTGCCTTCCGTGCGCGCCCATTGTACGGCCGCGGCATAACATTCCAGCTGCGGGATACTCATCGGTTCCAACAAGCCCTCAACTACCGCCTGGCTTACCAACGGGGCCATGCCGTGATAACGCAGACCACCGGCGTGCAGCGGCGGAGCAACAAAGTTGTGCCCCAGAGTATACATTGGCAACAACGGAGTCATCCCGGAAGTATCGCCAAAATCATAGGAGAAAGGAGCTTTGGTCAAACTCGGGCAGGATTGCGGTTCAACCGGAATAATGGTGATATCGGCACCATGAATTTTGTCATTGACAAAAGGGAATGACAACCCGGCAAAATTACTGCCGCCGCCAGCGCAGCCGATGACAATATCGGGTTTTTTAACCCCCGCCAGAGCCAGCTGTTTTTTGGCTTCGAGACCGATAATCGTCTGATGCAGCATGACCAGGTTCAAGACGCTGCCCAGGGCGTATTTAGTCTCACCGCTCTTATCACAGACCGCGGCCTCAACCGCTTCGCTGATGGCCATACCGAGACTACCCGGAGTATCCGGATACTCTTCAAGAAATTTACGCCCGGCCGCAGTCTCGTTACTGGGACTGGCGATACAGGTGCCACCCCAGGTCTCCATCAAAATTTTTCGATACGGCTTTTGATCGAAACTGATCCGTACCATAAAGACTTTACACTCCAAACCAACCAGAGCGCAGGCATAACTGAGGGCACTGCCCCACTGTCCGGCCCCGGTTTCCGTAGTCAGGCGTTTAGTTCCGAACTCTTTATTATACCAGGCCTGAGCCAGGGCTGAATTGGGTTTGTGACTGCCCGCCGGAGAGGTGCTCTCATCCTTATAGTAGATTTTGGCCGGAGTATCTAAAGCTTTTTCCAGTTTAATCGCCCGTTTCAGCGGGGCCGGCCGATAACCGGCCAACAGCGCTAAAAGCGGCTCCGGGATATCGATCCAGCGCTCCTGACTGACCTCCTGTTCAATCAGGTTCATTGGAAAAATCGGAGCCATCATCTCCGGGGTAACCAGGCTGCCATCCGGGGCCCGCAACGGCTCCATCGGTGAAGGCAGATCCGCTGCCAGATTGTACCACTGCCGGGGAATCTCATCGTCGCGTAAAACAAATTTTTGTTCAATCATCTTGACCTCCTCCTTAGGTTATGGCCGCCTTATCTGCGGGCAAGTTTAATCTCACTGATATATCTCTGTACCCCGTCGGCCAGGCCTTCGGCAATTTTCTGCCGGTATGCCGATGATGCCAGGCGCTGGGATTCCATCTTATTTGAGATAAAAGATACCTCAACCAGAATACTCGGCATCTGAGCTCCGATGAGAACATAAAACGGAGCCTGTTTCACCCCGAGATTATTTACTTTAGTATAGGATTTACGTAATCTGCCCACCAGTGCGGCCTGAACGCAACCGGCCAGACGGCTGGATTCCTTGATTTTGGAATTTTGCATCAGGTCATTGAGAATCGACTGTAATTGCCCGATATTTTTGGTTGAAGTCGAGTTCTCCAGGGCCGCGAGCTCCATCGCTTCCTTATCTGTAGAGAGATTAAGGAAGTAAGTCTCGATTCCGTGAGCCCGACGATTGCGGCTGGCATTGGCATGAATCGAGATAAACATATCCGCCTTTTTAGTATTGGCGATTACGGTTCTCTCTTCAAGCGGGATAAAACGGTCTGTATCCCGGGTCGTTATAACGCGAAATTTCAACCTCTCCTGTAATATTTTTCTCAGCCTTTTGGCAATATCGAGAACAACATCCTTCTCCCGCGCCCCTCCCGGAGACAAGGCTCCGGGATCCTTACCGCCATGACCGGCATCGATAACGATGGTTCCGACCCCAAGTCCCAGCTGTCGGGCCAGACTTAGAGTGCCGGTTTTCCCGGAACGGGAATGGCTGACCGGATGTTTCTCCGGTTTCCGGCTTGATTTTTTATAATTACCGCCAATAACATCAATCACAATCCGCGGGGGATTGCTCAAGGCGAAAATTTTGTAATGATCAATGTTGCCGACATGGATAACCGCGCGCACGGTTTTGGCATTAAACTGTGCGATTTTAACCCGTTGCAGAATACCGTCATTAATTATAATTTCCCGCTTGGTCTCGGGAATCACCGAATCCTTAAGATTAAGATAGATCGATTTGGTTTTTTTACTGTTGTGCTTGTCCTTAAGAATGCCTTTGCTGAATTCAACCTCACGGCTTAAGTCGATAACCACCCGGGTATAGGTCGGTGACGACCAGTGCCGCAGATCTTTTATCAGGGCTTTGCCGTGGAAGCCGCTACCCTTCTTCGGCCGGGCCGCGGTGCCGGCATGGCTGTTGGTTTTTCGGAAGCGAGATTTTTTGATCCGGGCTTTTTTTCTGACAACGCTCTTCTTAGAGGAGGTTTTAGTTCGGCTCGACTCCTCCAGTTTAGCCAGAGTTCGCTCCCGCATATCGGAGTCGGGATACTCTTTTAAAAGTTTCCGCCAGTATTCCTGCGCTCCCTTTTCATCCGCTAACTTCTGGTCTATCAGACCGAGATTGTAGAGGGCGTCATCGGCCAGATGACTAGCATGATAGTTCTTAAGAAGGAGCTTATAGCGTTTCTCCGACTGTTTGAGATCACTCGACCAACCGGAATAGTTGTGTAAAGAGAGGTAGAGTCCGGCAGCCAGATAGAGAGAATCATCAGCTCTTTTACTGCGAGGGTATTTTTGGACTAAAGCATCAAATTTTTCAATCAGGGCTTCCCAATGCTGCCGTTTATTCCAGTCCCTGGAGTTCGACATAAATCGGGAATATTCATCTTTGGCCGCTTTGAAACTCTTTTCTGCCGGAACCCTGGATTCGGCCAGTAGAGAAGTACCGCTACCGGATACCCCTGAGATAAGAATTACAATTATCGCAATCAGCAGAAATTTTACGCTGAGTTGTTTATGTAACAAGCTGTTCTACCCTTAGATTCAAACCATCCCCTTAAAAAAATCGGATTTTAAGGAAAATTTGCTTCGACAGATAAGATTAATAATTATCCGGCAACTAATAAACCGGGATTTTACACTTTCACGGCTGTACAGCTAGTATCATAAAAGGCAATGCCTTTTCAACCTCTGTTACAAAATTACGGATAAAAAAAAGGGCAGTGGAAACTGCCCTTTTTTTTATCACGAATCAAACAGACTACATTCAGGCTATAAAAGCGCCGCTACCGCCTGATCGGCCATCTGCAGTAATCCCTGGGGCATAATCCCCACGAACACAATCGCAGCAATCAGGAAAATGCCGAATATCTTAGCGCCGATTCCCAGTTTGATACTTTCGAGTTCGCCCTCTTCACCCTGACAATAGACGGCCCGGGCCAATTTCAAATAGTAGAAAGCCGAAACGGCGGCATTGACCATGGCTATCACAACCAGACCGTAAAACCCCTTTTCGAGGGCGGCCGTAAAGATGACGAATTTACCTGTAAAACCAACCGTCGGTGGAATCCCGGCCATACCAAAGGCTCCGGCCGCCAGGGTAAAGGCAAGTATCGGCGAACGCCGGTAGAGTCCTTTAAGATCCTCAAAAGTAATATTCTCGCCCCGGGGAGCAATATAGTAGATCACCACAAAGCAGGCCAGATTCATGAGTACGTAACCGGCAATATAGTAGATCACGGCTGCCATACCCAGCTGATTACCACTCAACAGGCCGATCATCATATAACCGGCATGCGCGATACTCGAATAGGCCAGGAGGCGCTTGATATCATTCTGCACCAGAGCTGCGAGATTACCAAAACTCATAGAAAGTACCGCAAGAACTACCAGCACCCAGGTAAATTCAGTAACCCCGGTGCCGGTCATGCTGACCAGACGAATCAACAGAGCCGCCGCACCAACCTTGGGCAGGGTCGCGATAAAGGTGGTTGTCTCATTCGAGGCCCCCTGATAGATATCCGGTGTCCAGGCGTGCATCGGAAACATCGCCAGCTTATAGAAAAAGCTACAGAGCATCAAAACCATCCCGATTACTGCCAGGGGTTGATGATGAATAAGTTTCGGCAGCTGCGCACTTATGTCAATCAGATAGGTTGAATGAGTCAAACCGAAAATATAGCTGATGCCGAAAAGAGATATGCCGGTTGCGGCTGCCCCGAAGAGTACATATTTAATCCCGGCCTCAACCTCAGTCCGCCGGCCTTCGCCTTTACGGAAAGAGATAACAATATAGAGAGCATAAGATGAGATCTCCAGAGAGACCAGAATCGTCAGCAGTTCGACCGCGCTGCTCATCATCATCAGGCCCAGGGCACTCAAACTGAGAAACAGAAAAAACTCATTCTGCATCTCCTCTTCAATGCCGCTTAAGCTGCGGCACATGAAGAATATCAGGAAAAGACCGCCTCCCAGAAGAAATTTTATTAATTGTGAAAGCGCATCAAGCTGATAGGCTCCGGCAAACAGACTTCCGGAGGCCGTCCCCCCAAGTACGGTAGCGACCAAGGTTAAAAACGATCCGACCAGGGCAATACCGGTTAAACCGCCGCCCTTGATTTTTTTCAGAGACGCCGCAAAAAGAACCAGCACCGTAAGGATCAGGACAAGCTCCGGAAGAATAAGCATTACTTGCATTTTAATTACCTGTAATTAAAAATATCGATAATTCGTTTTAATAGCAGTTACGAATCACTATCTAAAAAGCTGCAACCTGTTTCAACCAGTTGCCGATCTCAAGCAGAGCGTGATGACCTTCATGCGGGGTAACCGGTGCCGGAGTTCCTCCGGCTGTAATCTGATGCAGCAGGTGGGTAACACTGGCATCCATCACCTTCAGCAGCGGAGTCGGATAGAGCCCGATCCAGAAGACAAATACTGCCAGAACCACCACCATTACGATCTCACGAAAACAGAGGTCAGTCAACTTATGACCGTGATCATCACCCGCGGAATCATGATGAGCATGCCCGTCGGAATCGTGCCAGACCATCCGCTGCAGAAGACGCAACATGTAGGCGGCAGCCAGAATCGCTCCGGGGATTGCCAGGAAACCGACCACGACACTCTTCTTGAAAGCCCCGAAGAGCACCAGGAATTCTCCAACAAAACTGTTGGTTCCCGGAAAAGCCAGTGACGAGAGACAGAAGATACCCAGGAATGTCACGTAAATCGGAATCATCATCCCCAATGCCGAGTTGTCGGCAATCTCACGACTGTGGGTTCTCTCGTAAATCATGCCGACCATGATGAAGAGGCCGCCGGTAGTGATCCCATGGTTGATCATCTGCAGGATCGCACCTTTCAGACCCTGATCATTTAAGAGGAAAATACCGAGGGTAACGAAACCCATGTGACCGACACTGGAGTAAGCAATCAGCTTCTTGATGTCGGTCTGACCTAAAGCCAGATAGCCGCCGAATATAATGGAGATAAGTGAAAGAGCGATAAAATACGGCATACAGTAGAGGGTTGCCGCCGGCGCCATAGGCAGACAAAAGCGCAAGAAACCGTAGCCGCCCATCTTCAACAGGATACTTGCCAGAATAACACTGCCGGCGGTCGGGGCTTCAACGTGAGCGGCCGGTAGCCAGGTATGGAGCGGATACATGGGAATCTTGATGGCGAAAGCCAGAGCGCAGGCCAGAAAGATCCACATCTGATAGGCAAAAGAGAAGGGCTGATCCATCAACTCCGGGATAAAGAAGGTTCCGGTTTTAATATAGAGGGCGACAATTGCCACCAGCAGGAAGATACTGCCGCATAGAGTGTAGAGGAAAAACTTGATTGAAGCATAATCCTTGCGGGCTCCGCCCCAGACAGCGATCAGCAGGAACATCGGAATCAACATCGCTTCCCAGAAGATATAAAAGAGCACCGTATTCAGACTGATAAAGACCCCGATCATGGCAGTCTCCATAACCAGCGTCACAAATATAAACTCACCCATCCGCTTTTTGATATAGTTCCAGGAACATAAAATGCAGAAAGGCATGATAATCGTCGTCAGAAGAACCAGCAGCACACTGATACCGTCAACCCCGACTACGTAATGCAGCTTAAGCAGGGGAAACCAGTGCCGAAGCTCGGCGAACTGATATTTGGCCGTATGCAGATCAAAGCAGGTATAGAGCGGCAGCGACAGCACCAGAGTAACCAGCGTCACCAGAAGTCCGAAGATCTTTAACCAGGTCTCATTTTTTATCAGAAGACTCAGCAGCGCACCCACCAGCGGAACCAGCATAATCAGCGACAGAACCGGGTAGCTCAAGGTATTTAAGATCAGATATTTTTCCATGTGCATAATCAAAGTCTCTTAAGATTTCATCTCGACGAATTAATCAATCATTCAAATAAATATTCAGCTCCAGGGCTTAGAGAAAGACGATTACCAGCAGAACAATCATCAGCGCCGCCACCGCGCCGCCGACATACTGCTGGATTTTACCCGTCTGCAGAGCCCGTATCTGATCGCCACCTTTAACCACGCCTTTGGCGGAACCGTCTACAGCCCAGTCGATCCCTTCCCAGTCAAACCAGGAGAGAGCTTTGGCCACGAGCATGGTAAAACGCATACCCACCGTCCGGTAAACCTCGCCGACCCAGTCGTTGGCAATACTGATCGGTTTCCGGGCACACCACATAAAAACGAGGGCCCCTTTGCGATAAAACCAGTCGACATCAAGATTGCTTTTCGGATCTGGATGAAGATAGTTGACCATCAGATAGAAACCCAGACCTGTAAAGCCAAGAATCTGCAGGGTTTCCGATATATGGTAGGCTGAATAGGGATGATAATCACAGGCAAACGGCAACATTTTATAAAGATATTCAGGATAGACGCCCAAAAAGATGCACATAAATGCGGCTATTGCCATCGCCAGGTTCATATTCCAGGGGGCTTCTTTGCCTTTAACTCCGGAATCTTTACCGAACCAGATAAAATAAGGCAGCTTGATGCCGACCGAAAGGAAGGTCCCGACTGCTGCCAGACTCAGCATCAGCATGATAATAACCCGGTGATCTACCCCGGCAGCGGCAATAATCATCGATTTGCTGATGAATCCGCTGGTCAGGGGGAATCCCGAAATCGCGATTCCGCCGATCACGGTAAAGAAAAGAGCTACCGGCATGGTTTTATAGAGTCCGCCAAGCTCATTGAGTTTGGATTTGCCGGTCATCTCCAGCACCGCACCGACCCCCATAAAGAGCAGAGCTTTGTAGAGAATATGGGCGTAGGCATGAGCACAGGCACCATTGACTGCCATGGCCGTACCGATGCCTATACCACAGACCATGTATCCGACCTGACTGACAATATGGTAGGCCAGAATTCGTCTGGCGTCATTTTCGATAACGGCGTAGCCGACCCCGTAAAGAGTCATAATCGCGCCCAAAATCGCCAGCATCTCAAATCCGGGGAAACCCCGGGCGAGCACATAAACCGCCGTTTTCGTGGTGAAGGCACACATAAACACGGCCCCGGCCACAGTGGCTTCGGGATAGGCATCAGGCAGCCAGGCGTGAATCGGCGGTACTGCAGCATTGAGCATAAAACCGATCATAATCAGGTAATCAGCTGTCGTCGCTCCCTCCGCCAGGATTCGCGTAAAAGTCAAATCGTGACAATTCTTATAGCGTAAGAAAATTCCGGCCAGAAGAATCAGTCCGCCGACGGTATGGACCAGAAGATAACGATAACCGGCCTCAATCGAGCGTTTTTTCTTGCGGTACCAGATCAGGAAAACCGAGGCAAAGGCCATCAGTTCCCAAAAGATAAAAATTGTCAGGTAGTCCCCGGCCAAAGTTGTTCCTAAAGACCCGGCAACATAAAGAAAAGCCGCTATATGATGCCCTGTCTCTTTAACATGAAGACAGTAGATCGCTCCGATCAAAGCCATCAGGGTAAAGACATGAAGAAAGACATAGGTCAATTTATCGACCCGACCGAAGGTCAACTCAAACCCCATGAAATGACAGATACCGAAACTTTCCGGCAGATAATGAATCTGCCAGAAGGCCAGAAGCGGCACTGCCAGCAGAATCACCTTCTGGGCAATCCTGACCCGGCTGAACAACGGCAGCAGAAAAGCTCCAATAATAAAATAGGAGGCGGGATGAAGTAAAATCGTATTACTCAACATTATCAGAATCCTCTCTATCGTAGAAATCTTCAGGCTGGGCCAGCCAGACGTGCGAGAGTCCCTTGCAAAAAACTATCATGCCGAGACAGCCGAAAAGTGTAAACAGGGACCAGAATCCGATTATAGAGTCACCCCAGAAATGCGCGTGATGTCTCTCGATCATAAAGTCGAACACCAGAGTCCCGAGCAGAAAAGCAAAAAATATCCATTTCAAGACATTTGCATGTGCCTGCAGATAACCTAAAACTTTAGCCATCATGCTCCCACCATTACATGTATAATATTAAGAAAGAGATCCGGATAGATACCGATAACCATTGAAATAATCGCAGTAATCAACAGCGGCACCACCATAAAAAGGATCAACGGTTTATTCTCAAGCGAACCGGTCATTTCCGCATCCGCCGGGGCAACTTTACCAAAAAAGGCTTTCAGGAACACCGGCACAAAGTAACCGGCGTTCAGCAAACTACTGGCCAGCAAAACAACCAGCAAACCGACACTCTTCAGCTCCATCGCTCCCAAAGCGAGAAACCATTTGGTCACAAAACCGCATGAAGGCGGCACCCCGATCATACTCAACGAAGCAATCCCGAAAGCGATCATGGTCAGCGGCATCCGGTAACCTAAACCGCCCATCTCCTTGATATCCTTTTTGCCGGTGGCGACAAAGATGGCGCCAGCGCAGAAAAAGAGGGTAATCTTGGAGAAAGCGTGGTTGGCAATATGAACCAGACCACCGGTAATCCCGCTCGGAGTCAGCATCGCCACACCGAGAATGATATAGGAGAGTTGGCTGATAGTCGAATATGCCAGCCGGGCTTTAAGGTTGCTTTTACTCAAAGCAATTATCGAAGCGGTTATTATGGTAAACGAAACAAAATAGGCGGTTATTATGCCTAGGTTGAGACTCTGCAACATCTGCACACCGAATACCGACAGCATAACCCGGCAGGTTGAAAAGACCCCGACTTTTACCACGACAACTGCATGCAGGAGGGCACTGACCGGAGTCGGCGCCACCATGGCTGAAGGCAGCCAGTTATGCAGAGGCATGATCCCGGCTTTGGCAAAACCGAAGAGACAGAGCAGATAGGAGACCACCACCAGCGTGTGATTAGCCCCGGCCGGAAAGATACCGTTGAGAATCCCGGTGTAGCAGAAATCGAGGGTGCCGCACTGCATAAAGATGATTACCATTGCCGGCAGCAGAAACGCCTTTGAGGTAAACATCAGATAGACAATATATTTCTTGGCCCCGGCATAGCCCTCGGCATCCTGATGATGGGCTACCAGCGGATAGGTAAAGATGGAAACGATCTCATAAAAGAGATAGAGGGTAAAGAGGCTGCCGGCAAACGCGGCGCCCATCGCCGCCCCGACCGCAACCGCGTAACAGACATAAAACCGGGTCTGCGCGTGCTCATCCAGGCCCCGCATATAACCGATACAGTAGAAACCGGCCAGAATCCAGAGAAATGATGCGGTCCCGGCAAAGAGAATTCCCAGACCATCAAGGTGAAACTTGATATTGACTCCGGGATAGAGAGTCGCCAGAGTGAACTCGTAAGAGCCGCCCGCCAGAATATGCGGCAAGAGACTTAAGACGGAGAGAAAGGTCAGAATCGCACCAATCACCGACCACGACTCCCGCAGATTCGGCCTCTTGCCGGAGAACATGATAAGCAGGGCCGTCAACATCGGCAAGGCTGAGGTCAGCAGGACTTTACTGGTAATAATTGTATCCATATCTATTTATAACCTCTATCCCCGCTAACCGCGCAGATCGGAAATCTGCTCGGGATCGGATGTTTTATATTTCCGGTAGACCGCAAAGATCAGACTGACAGCTATCGCTGCTTCCGCTGCGGCCAGGCCCATAATAAAAAGTGTAAAGATCTGTCCGGTAGTCGGATCCGGAGCTAAAAAACGGTTAAAGGCCATGAAATTAAGTCCGGCACCATTTAAGATCAACTCGATTGAGATCAGCATGCCGATCAATGAACGATGCTGCATCATGCCGTACAAACCTGCAGCCAGCAAAAAGACGGCAATTAACAGATAGGTATGAAGAGTATAACTAATCACTTACTTGATCCCCCTACGTTTGCCGTTCCAGGTAATCGCTACCGCACCGACCATAGCAATCATGAGAACAACCGAGATAAGTTCAAAAGCCAGACCGTAACGGGTCATCAGGGTTTCACCCAGATGCGCCAGGCTGTAATCGCCGGCACCCGCACCGGCCACCTCTACCCATTGGGTTTTAACCAGAGCAAAGGCCAGCACCCCGACAGTCAGGAGCGAGGTCACAATCGCCAGAACCGTATTTTTCGGCCCGATCGCATATTCAGCCAGCTGTTTCGGCGTATAGCCGACCATAATCCCGAAAACAATCATGATGCAAACCGCTCCGACATAGATAAGAATCTGCATCAGCGCCAGAAACGGGCTGTTAAGATAGAGGTAGAGTCCGGCAACCCCGAACATCGCCATTGCCAGCCCCATTACCGCTTTCATCAGGATCGGTGAAGTCACCGCCACCAGGGCCCCAAAAGCAATCAGAGTGACAAAAAGATAGAAGAAAACTTCAGTAAAGGTTCCGTAAACCATCAGTTGCCTCCGGCGGCCGCAGCAAAGGGTTGGATATGCCGGCGATTGAGCCGCTCGATGAGATCGTAGTGAAACTCTTCGCGGCTGAATCCAGCGATATTGTAATCCTGTGAATAGTCAATAGCCGATTTATTACAAGCCTCAACACAACTGCCACAAAGACTGCATTTAGTAAAATCAAGAGAAAACCGGGTTAAGGTTTTTCGTTTTTCACCCTCTTTTTTCTCACCTTCGACAATAATGCAGTCGGAAGGGCAGGCCCGGGCGCATAAACCGCAGACAATGCAGTTGCTGCCACCGGTTTCCGAATTAAAAACCAGCTCAATGTGGCCGCGGTAGTTGGGTGTGATATCACACTCTTCGCGCGGGTACTGAACCGTAACAATCGGCTTAAACATCTCGACTATGGTCACTTTCAGACCAATCAGCAAACTCTTGGCGCCGAACCAGAGTTCACCAAAATATCCTCGTTTGCTCATATCAGTTTAACCACTACCGCTGTAATGAGAAGGTTAGCCAGGGCGAAGGGGATCAAATATTTCCAGCAGAAACTCATCAATTGATCAAAACGCACCCGGGGATAAGTCCAACGAGCCCAGATCATGACAAAAAGCAGGCCATAGACCTTGAGCAGAAACCAGACAATACCGGTAAAATCACCCAACGGCAGCGGGATACCCTTCCAGCCGCCCAAAAATAGCACCGTCGCGATGGAACAGACGGTAAACATGTTGGCATATTCTGCAAGAAAGAAAAAGCTGAAACCCATACCGCTGTACTCGGTATGAAAACCGGCCGTCAACTCACTCTCGGCTTCAGGTATATCGAAAGGCGCCCGGTTGGTCTCGGCCAGACCGGAGACAAAGTAGATGATAAAAGCCAGCGGCTGCACCAGAATAAACCAGTAATATTTCTGGGCCGCGATAATCCCCTGCAGACTGAAAGTACTGGTCATCAAAATAATCGAGAGCAGAGAGAGCAGCATCGGAATCTCGTAGGAGACCGCCTGGGCGACGGAACGAAAGGTACCAAAGAGTGAATATTTGTTGTTTGAGGCCCAGCCCGCAACCAGAATGGCGATAACATTGATTGAGGTCATGGCGAGAATGAATATCAGGCTGATATCCATTGAAACAATCTGCAACTTCTTACTGAAAGGAATTACAACAAACGGCAACACACAGGGAGCAAAAGAGAGCAGCGGGGCCAGACGAAACAGGAAGCGGTTCGAGCCTTCAGGCACGACCAGCTGTTTACCGATCAGTTTCAGGCCATCAATAATCAACTGCAGTACCCCGTGCGGGCCGACTTCCATCAATCCCGGACGACGCTGAATATGAGCCGAAACCTTACGCTCCATGTAACCTAAGATCATGGCGTTCAAGAAAACAAAGGCCACCACCAGCACGGCGGCGATGATCATACGTAACAACTCAGGGGGCATATCACTACTCCACTAATGCGGGAACCAACCCCGCAACCTTAAGACGGCCTTTTCAGCCCGCAAATAAGTACCTTTTACTAAAGAGTACTACAAATGGCTCAGTTCACAAACTATCGATCAATCTCGGGGATTACCAGATCCAGACTCCCCATTGCCGTAACCAGATCGGAAAGCAGGATTCCCTGACCCAATTCGGGCAGGACACTTAGATTTGAATATGAGGGCACCCGGATTTTAAGACGATAGGGAATATCGCCGCCGCCGCTGATCATATAATAGGTCAACTCACCGCGGGCCGCCTCAACCGAGAAGCTGGAATCACCAACCGGCATTTTCAGCTTTTTCGGAGCCTTTGCCAGGTAAGGGCCCTCCGGCAGTTGATCCAGAGCCTGCTCAATAATCCTCAGGCTCTGTTCCATCTCATTCAACCTGACCATGTAACGATCAAGCGAATCACCGTTCTGACCTAACGGAATCTCAAAATCAAACTTGGAATAAACCGAATAGGGCTCATTTTTACGAACGTCGTAATTGATACCGGAACCCCGGGCCACCGGCCCCGTAACCCCGTAACGCAAGGCCATATCCTTGCTGATGACCCCGACCCCTTCGGCCCGCTTGATGAAGATAATATTACCGGTCACCAGTTTGTTGTAAACATCAAAACGCTGCCGCTGATACTTGATGAATTCACGGGTGCGTTCGACAAATTTATCGTCAATATCCTTACTTACGCCGCCGACCCGGAAGTAACAGTAAGTCAGGCGCGAACCGGTAATGTCTTCAAGAATATCGAGAACCTTTTCCCGGTCGATAAAGGTATAGAGGATCGGGGTGAAGGCCCCGAGATCAAGCAGAAATGCCCCGAGCCAGAGATGATGGCTGACCAGTCGGTTCAACTCCGAAGTAATGACGCGGATATATTCGGCCCGCTCCGGAACCTCAATGCCGCAGAGCCGTTCATACAGGGCGACATAACCATGATTATAGGGCAGGGCCGCGGCATAATCCATGCGCCCGGTATTGGGCATGAAGGCCATCCAGTTTTTATGCTCGGCCATCTTCTCATGCATCCGGTGGCCATAACCTAAGACCGGCTGCGGATTGATGATATATTCACCGTCCATCTCCAGAAGAACCCGCAGTACCCCGTGCGTACTCGGATGCTGCGGCCCCATATTAAGATAGTAGCGATTATCGTGCGGGATATCAGTTGCCGGCTCCAGATTTAGCTGTGCAGTTTCCATCAGTCCTTATCCGCCTTCTCTTCGGTTTCAGGTTGCTCTTCCACAGTAACCCAGCGCAACGCCGCTGACTCTTTCAGGTCATCATCTGCTTTCAACAGAGGCTTTAAATCGACATCCTCTTCGGCCAGAATCAGCGGGATCAAGTTGGGATGACCGACAAAATCGACTCCGAAGAAATCGCGGGTCTCGCGCTCATGCCAGTTGGCTCCGTGATAGATATCGGAGATCGTCGGCACTTTATTATCGCCGTCTGCCGCCACCCTTACGACCAGCCGGCAGGCTCTGTCGTAACTTGCAAACTGATAAACAACTTCAATGGCCGGGGCTACATGAAGACCGCCGACGAAGACCAGATACATCTCCTCAGCCAACAGACACTGAGCCAATTCACGTAACCGGTCCGCTTCAAGATCTATCTCGAGGTGGTAGCCGCGCTGGGCGTAATCACAGGCCTCAACCGCAAAGGATTTCTCCTTAAGGAGGCTGACAAGTTTCTCAGTAGCTGGGTGCATCGGACATCTTCCTCTGGGGGAACGGATGGCGAACCCCGGTAATTTTCTCCTGGAGTTTCAGGATGCCTTCGAGCAGTCCTTCCGGACGCGGCGGGCAACCGGGAACATAGACATCAACCGGAATCAGTTTATCGACCCCTTCAACCACATTATAGTTCTCACCCACGGCAAAAGGGCCGCCGGAAATCGCGCAGTTACCCATGGCAATAACCCACTTGGGTGAAGGCATCTGATCATAAAGAGTCATCACCGCGGAGGCCATCTTCTTATTAACCGTACCGGCAACAATCATCAGATCACTCTGGCGCGGCGAAGGCCGGAAAACTTCAGAGCCGAAACGGGAGATATCAAAACGGGCCATTCCCAGACTCATCATCTCGATCGCACAGCAGGCCAGCCCGAAAGTCATCGGCCAGAGTGAGTTGGCCCGGCAGATATCGAAGATCTGATCGGCTATTTTATTCTGAACCAGCGGCCCCGGATCTCTGACTACAAGATTTCCCGGTTCTCCTCTCTGCAGCCGCTCCTGAAGCTCGGCTGCATAGGAGTGGACCCCTAGTTTTCCTCTCTCTTGATCGCCCACGTAAAAACTCCTTTAACCCAGATATATGCGATAGCCAGGGTCAAAATTCCGACAAAAAGAAATAGTTCCAAAACCCCCTGCATGCTGGATACACGATCATAGGCTGCAGCTACCGGGAAGAGATAGAGAATATCAACATCAAAGGCCAGAAAAATCAGGGCATACAGATAATATGCCGCTCCGAAACGAATATCCCAGGCGGAGCCGTAAGGATCCATCCCGCACTCATAGGTGAGCAGGGTCTTCTTATTAACTACCCGGGGACGAAAGATATCGGAAATTACGAAAGGCGCGAATCCGGCGATAATACCACCAGCCAGAACCACGATAACATAGACAAAATCAAGGACGTGCGGAGCAGGCATCAAATCCCCCTGTTACCGAACATTAAAAAAGAATTAAACTCGACAAAAAAGGATTAAACTTAACAAATAAACCGGAAAATTAGCCGCGCAAAGAACCTTACCCCCTCCGCAACTCAATTTTAAAACAACTCAGACCGGAAAATCGCGAGACTCATAGTCCATAAAAAAGACATTGTCAAGATTTTTTTAAGCCTCCCTCATCGGGAAAATAGTTAATAATTTCACTTTATTGCAAAAGAACAACAATAACTGCCATTTGCCCGCTTTTTAAGGTTGTCGACAAAATATCGGAACGCCAGTAAAACAGTATTACACTTTTACCGCAAAGCAAAAATAAAGAGCAACCGGCATTAACCGATTGCTCTTTATTGGTCGAACTTAATGAGGCATTAATTGCAGCCGAATTTGCATAACCAGGCTGCTAACTGGTAAGATATTCATGAATCGCCACGGCCGCCTTTTTCCCGGCCCCCATAGCTTCAATAACCGTGGCCGCACCGGTGACGATATCACCCCCGGCATAGACCCCCGGCATACTGGTTTTGCCGGTTTCCAGATCAGCGTCAATATTACCCCAGCGATTGGTTTTGAGATCGGGAGTGGTTGACGGTACCAGCGGATTCGGCCCATTGCCGATAGCAACGACCACGGTATCAACTTCAACCACAAAATTGGAACCGGGAATCGGCTGCGGCCGCCGGCGCCCGGACTCATCCGGTTCACCAAGCTCCATCTTGATACATTCAACCCCGGTGAGCCAGCCTTTTTCATCACCAATCAAACGCTCAGGATTGGCCAGCAGGAGAAACTCAACGCCCTCTTCACCGGCATGATGAATCTCTTCGTCACGGGCCGGCATCTCATCCATAGAACGACGGTAGATAATATAGGATTTCTCCGCCCCGAGACGCAGGGCCGTCCGCGACGAATCCATGGCGACATTACCGCCGCCGAAGGTCGCCACCCTTTTGCCTTTAACAATCGGAGTATCATATTCAGGGAACTTATAGGCCTTCATCAGGTTGGAACGGGTCAGATACTCATTGGCGGAATAGACCCCGTTCAGGTTTTCACCTTCAAGTTTCATAAAAACCGGCAAACCGGCCCCGGTACCGATAAAACAGGCATCAAAACGCTCTAAAAGTTCATCAACCGTCTCAATCCGGCCGACAACATAACTTTCAATAATTTTGACTCCCAGAGACTTAAGATAGTCGACCTCAGCCTGAACGATCGCTTTCGGCAGACGAAACTCAGGAATGCCATAGACCAAAACTCCGCCGGTTTTATGCAGAGCCTCAAAGATTGTCACATCGTGACCAAGTTTGACAAGATCACCGGCGACGGTTAAACCGGCCGGCCCGCCACCGATAACCGCAACTTTTTTACCGCTTGCCGGAGCGATCTTCGGCAATTCCATTTTGCCCTGATTCCGTTCATAGTCCGCGGCAAAACGTTCGAGGCGGCCGATTGCCACCGACTCACCCTTTTTCGCCAACACACAGCGAGATTCACACTGACTCTCCTGAGGACAAACCCGGCCGCAGACCGCCGGCAGAGCATTGGTTTCTTTGAGTTTATGCGCGGCCCCGATAAAATCACCGTCAGCAATAAGGCCGACAAATTCGGGAATCTTGACATTGACCGGGCAGCCCTCAACACATTTCGGTTTCTTGCAGCGCAGACAACGGCTCGCTTCCGCCATGGCCGTCTCATTGGAGTAGCCGAAAGGCACCTCATCAAAATTGCGGGCACGAACCTTGGCCTCTTGTTCCGGCATCGGGTGCCGGGGCAGTTTTTTTGCTTTATTAACTTCTTCAGCCATTACTGGTTACCTCCGCATTCATCACAGCAACCACAATCGTCGCCGTGCCGATAGCGTTCGACCGCTACCTTCTCCTGTTCAAGATAGATACTCTGACGTTTCAGCATCTCGTCAAAATCAACTTTATGACCGTCAAATTCGGGCCCGTCGACACAGACAAATTTAGTCTCGCCACCAACCGTCACCCGGCAAGCCCCGCACATCCCGGTCGCATCAACCATAATTGTCGGAAGTGAGACCAGGGTTTTGACCCCGAACGGCTCTGAGGTCTTGCAGACAAATTTCATCATAATCGGAGGACCGATGCCGATAACCAGACCGATCTCACCACTTTCCCGGCTTTTTTCGAGCAACTCCTCTTCGACCTTGGTCACCAGACCATGAATTCCGTAGGAACCGTCATCGGTGCAGACATAGAGTTCGTCACTCAAATCCCGCATCTTATCTTCCCAAAAGAGAAGATCCTTGGTCCGGGCGCCGATAATCGAGATAACTTTGTTGCCGTGAGCCTTCAACGCCTTAACAATATTGTGGGTCGGGGCAATCCCGATACCGCCGGCAACACAAAGTACCGTTCCGTAATCACCCATGTGGGTCGGCTGTCCCAGAGGCCCGATAAAATCGGCAAGACAATCACCAACTTCAAGTTTACCCAGAGCCATCGTACTTTTGCCGACTTCCTGAAAAATAATCGTCACCAGACCCTTTTCCGGGTCGGTATCCGCTACCGTCAGCGGCACCCGTTCTCCAGTCTCATTCAGACGAAAAACTACAAACTGGCCACCTTTTGCCTTTCTCGCGATACGCGGCGCTTCAATCTGCATCATTTTAACGCCGGGGTTCTGTGAGAACTCCTCTTTTGCAACTATCCGGTTCACAACCTGCTCCTTCAAAGTTAAAATAGCTTCCGCTTGATAAAAAAAACACAAGAGTCAGTCTTCTATTATATACTGTATACTTATGTCAAGAGTTTTATCAGTAAATCGGAAATCTGCTGCGCAACAGCGTGGTTGAGCCGGTATAAACCGAAACCGGCTCCGACCCAATTTCCTTGACAAAACAAAAAACAAAGTGCTAGCAAACCAAGGTTACGCAAATACACGTACCCCTGAACCAAGCGCAGTTTCAGCCGCGGCCGGGAATAAATTCAAGGTTTACGATCCCGCATCCAAAAGTTAAAACCAGCTGACAATGAGGAAAAAATCATGCCCGGCACCACCTCCGAATACAAAAAAATTAGCCTGCCCCTGACCCTGAATTTCCTCTTAATAATCCTGGTAATTTCTGTAGCCGCTTGTGCTGAAACCGGCGGAGGGCCTTACCCGGAGGCAGAATTTTTCTCGAAGGATATAACCATCATCGACATTAGAACTGAAGCCGAGTGGCGCCAGACCGGAATTGTCGCCGGCGCCAAGACAATCACCTTCTTTGACGAAAACGGCAACTACGATGAAAAAAAATTCCTGCAGCAGCTTGACCGGGTGGTTGATCGCAATGAGGAGTTCGCCATTATTTGCCGCAGCGGCGCCCGTACCCGGGTGGTGGCACAACTCCTGGCACAGAAGGGTTATAAGGTCATCGACCTTAAAGGCGGAGTTCAATACCTGCCGAAAATCGGCATAAAACTGGTACCCTATCAGGCGCCGTAATAAACCCGCCCTCCTAAGCCGGTTCAACTCCGGTCCGGGGCCGCAACCTGCCGGCAAAATCCAAGATTTCCCTACTAAAATTATCCATTATGTGATATTATACCGGATTCAAGTAATTCAATCTGACTCTGGAGTAACCGCATCATGACCACGTTTGCCGATTTAGGCTTAAGTTCAGAACTTCTCGAAGGCATCAACAAACTCGGCTTCAAAACCCCGACTCCGGTCCAGGCTGAGGTAATCCCGCGCCTGAACAAACTTGAAGACGATCTGGTAGCACTCTCCCAGACCGGCACCGGCAAAACCGCGGCCTTCGGACTGCCTCTGATCCAGATGCTGGATCAAAGCAACATGCAGACTCAAGCCTTAATCCTCTGTCCGACCCGGGAACTCTGCGTCCAGGTCCACAAGGATCTTGCCGCCTTCTCCCGATTTCTCCCTAAAATCAGAATTGTCGCCGTCTACGGCGGTGCCAGTATCATCGGCCAAAGCCGGCAGCTTAAAGCCGGAGCCCAGATAATTGTTGCCACTCCGGGGAGGCTTTTAGCTTTTATCCAGCAGGGCGATGTTAATATCAAAAACATCCGGGCCGTCATTCTTGATGAAGCTGACGAAATGCTGCAGATGGGTTTTCAGGACGATCTCAACGAGATTCTGGCAGCGACCCCGGAGAGTAAAAAAACCGTCCTTTTCTCGGCCACGATGCCCCGGGAAGTTACCGCCATCGCCAACAGCTACATGAAGGATCCGATTGAAGTTACCATCGGCGAACGCAACCAGGGCATTGAAAATGTCCGCCATACTTACTATATGGTGGCCGCCAAAAACCGCTACCCGACCCTGAAACGCATTGCCGACAGCAACCCCGATATCTATGCCATTATCTTCTGCCGTACCCGCCAGGAGACCCGCGATATCGCCGCCAAACTGATTGACGACGGCTACAATGCCGATGCTCTGCATGGCGAACTGGCTCAGGCTCAGCGTGATCATGTCATGCAGAAATTCCGGCGCCGTAATATTAAACTGCTGGTGGCCACCGACGTTGCCGCCCGCGGCCTTGACGTTAAAAACTTAACTCATGTCATAAATTACAACCTGCCCGATGATGTCGCCGCCTACACCCATCGCAGCGGCCGCACCGGCCGGGCCGGCAAGGAGGGCATCTCGATTGCAATTGCCCACCTGCGCGAAAAATACAAGATTAAACAGATTGAGAGACGGCTCAAGAGGAAATTTGAACCGGGCCGCATCCCGACCGGCCAGGAGATTTGCCGGCAACGGATGCTGCACTATCTGGATGAACTGAAAATGACCGCCATCGACAGCCGCCAGATTGAACCGTTTCTGCCGGCGATTATGGAGAGTCTCGCTCCGCTGGAACGGGAAGAACTGGTCAAACGTTTTGTCATCTCCGAATTTGCTCAACTCTTAAGCTATTATCGCAACGCCCCGGATCTGAATGAGAATGACTCCGTAGGCAAAGGCCGGCGGGAATCCGGCAGCAGCCGGGATTACGAACGGCGGGACGGCAGATCCAAAACCTATAAAAACCGTGATACCAATGACCGCGGCAGTGACCGGGAACGCTTCACCCGCTTCCACGTCAATGTCGGCAAACGGGACGGCATCAACCCGGGCCGGCTGATCGGCGAGATTAACGACGCCAGTGTCGGCGGCCCGCGCATCCATGTCGGCCGCATCGAAATCCAAACCAACTGCAGCCTGATTGAGGCCGATACCCGCTACGCCAAAGAGATTATCAACACCTTCTCCAGCCTGATGATCAACGGCCGTAAAGTCCGAGCCAAAATTGCTGACAGCAAAGAAAAAATGACGCCCCGCCCGGACCGCTCAAAACGCCCGAACCGACCCTCCAGACCCCATCCGATCCGTAGCAAGAGCAAACGTAAAAAGGATAAAGCGTAGTAACTATTTTACGGCTGACACAGCAAAAACAAAAATAGACTTAAGCCTCACTGCCATCATTTCTTAAGCGACGGTTCGCGACCGCTATGATCCAGGGAGTATCTCCCGGGATCCCCGGAAAAGGGCAGCCGCAAAAGCGTTAGAAAAGTTAACTCCCGGGCCTCCCGATAGGGCGCAAGGCCGATACTCATCCCTTCATGACCGGCGGCCGGCTGCGGCCGGTAGGTACCGAACAGTCGATCCCACCAGGACAGATTAAAACCGAAATTGGAGTTGGTCTCCCGGATAATCACCGAATGATGCACCCGGTGCATATCCGGGGTTACGAGAAATTTCCTGAGAAAACGATCGCTATCTTCAGGCAGCCGAAGATTTCCGTGATTAAACAGCGCGGTGCCGTTGAGCACTACCTCAAAAAGCAGCACTCCGGCAGCCGGCACTCCCAAAGCCACAATTGCAGCCAGCTTGATCCAGACGGAAATTATTATTTCCAGCGGATGAAAGCGCAGCCCGGTGGAGACGTCAATATCCAAATCCGTGTGATGAACCATATGCAGACGCCATAATCGCGGCACCGCATGAAACATCAGATGCTGCAGGTAGATAATTAAGTCCAGAGCCAGAACACCGAGAATTATCGCCGGAAATTCAGGCACATGATAAAGGTTAAACAGTCCCCACTGAGCCCGTTCAGCCGCCACCGCTACGGCAATCGTCGCACCGGAGAGCAGCAGCCAGACCACCAAATTGTCGAGAAAAATCAATCCCAGATTATGCCGCCAGCGCCGGCCTTTGGCATCCGTCAACCGGCGCCGGGGAAAGATAATTTCCGCCAGAGCCACCGCCAGGAATATCACGACAAAAGAGATCAGGCGTATTTTTGCTTCATTCTGCATCTCGGTTTTTCCTCCGCCGGTACCAGGCCGCAAGCCGGACGGGCGATACCCCCATCATATAGGCTCCGACAATCAGTTGATTCAAGACGGTAGTTCTTAAGATTCCCAGATCACGCCACCGCCGGGCCGAGGTGTATACGGCAAGGGGAGCCAGAACAACCCGGCCCCGCCGCTTCAGCTGCTGAACCAGAGCAAAATCTTCCATCAGTGAGATTTCAGGAAATCCGCCTAATTCATCAAACCGCCGCCGGCTCATAAACAGCGCCTGATCACCATAAGGAAGATGGCCGTATTTTGACCTGAGATTAGCCCCGAGCTCGATAATCCGTAAAGCTATTCCCGGGTCCCTAATACCCAGCCGAAAGGCGCCAATCGCAACCGACCGATCCCCGGATATCCGGCGGACACATTTATCGTAACCCCTCGGCAGCAGGGTGTCCGCATGCAGAAAGAGCAGGATATCACCCCGTGATTCCCGGGCCCCGGCATTCATCTGCACCGCGCGACCGGGCTTTGAGGAGACAACCTTTACCCGCAGCTCCTCAGCCAGTTCTAAGGTCCGGTCTGAACTGCCGCCGTCGGCCACAACTATTTCAATCTCTGCGCCCGACCGCGCCCGACTGACAGCGGCCGGAAGGGATGACTCTTCATTAAGGGTCGGAATAATAATTGAGATAAGCTCTTGCGATCTACGCCTCATGCCGAAATATCACTCCAGGAGGAGAAAGCGGCCAGAGCTTGCAGCTGCTTAAGATCTTCAGGCCGGTCAATATCTCTCAGTTCGGAAAGGCTCTGCACCCTGAGACCAACTTTGCGGGCGGCAGAAAGGGTCTGTCTCAGCACGACCCCGCTACCCCAGTCGATCTTTTCAAAGAGCGGCTCGTAAACCTGTTTTAAGCCCAGCAGATAATAACCGCCGTCGGCGGCCGGGCCGATAACCATCCCGGCCCGGGATAATCCGGAAAAAGCCTGCGCTAAAATTTCAGCATCGATTGCCGGACAGTCGCTGCCGATCATAATCACCTCTTCAAAGCCCCGGTTAAAAACCGTTTGCAGGGCCGCCCTCATTTTATCCCCAAGATCACCCTCAACCTGGGGCAGATATTCGACCCCGTCTCCCAGCCATTCAGCCATCAGCTCTCTGCTGCCGCCCTGAAAAAAGATAAAGATCCCGGCAGCGGTAACGGAGCTTAAATTCTTAACGGTTGCCAGCGTATATTCAACCATCTGCCGATGCAGACGGGCGGCACCGTTTGCACCCAGGGCCGGAATCAGACGGGTCTTGACCCGGCCGGGCTCCGGGTAGCGGGTCATAATGATAAGGGCCCGGGCGACGGGCATCGTTCTATTCTCCATAAACCTGAATATAATCAACCTGGGATTTGCCGGCCTCGCCGGTATTATCCGAATCGTTCATGATCGCAATCCGGGCCCGGGCGGGCGGTTCTTCACCGAAAGCCTGACGGTAATCATTGAGGATATCAACCTCATATTCCCGCCATTTTCCAAGATTTTTACGCCCCGCTTCCATAATGATCATCCGGGTTCGGTCAGTATAGGGATTGTCCATTATTCTTTGCGGCTGTTTACGATTGGCCCAGATATAGTTCAGCGAGGAGTGGGGCGGATAGGAGCCGTATAAGAGCCGGGCGGTGTTGTATTTTATCTTCTCGAAAAAACCGGCCGACTGAGGATTATACTCAAACATAACATAAATCCTGATCGGATAATCATCTCCGGACTTTTTCTCAGCATTACCCTTTTTATAGATATTGTCAACCCGCCAGCGCCATTTAAGGTGCGAAAAGCGGTAGACATCAAAACTTTGCTGATAAACGATGGCGGAGGCCGAAGCTAAGCTTGAAGTCTGCAACCAGCTTGCACCATTTTCCCGGATGACAGCATAGCGGCTGTGCTCTTTAATTTCAGGAAAATAGAAGGGCTTCCAGTCAGCCAACGATGCAAACTGCTCATTCAGAAAAAAATTACGGCCGCTACCGGAGGCGGCGGCATAAGCCGAGATGAGAATAAGCAGGACAATAACAAGACATAGTTTTCTAAACATCGCAGGCCCGGCCCTTAAACCCGAAGAAAAATTTCAACCCTTTTTTCATTTTCGGCGAGAACAGTTTTTGCGCCAGTGGTTTTCCCGCCACGCGCTTGTTGATCTCTCCCAGCGTCGGATAGGGATGAATCGCCGACGCCAGGCTCGTCAATTTCACCCCGCCGTTCATTACCGCCACCCACTCATTGAGCAATTCGCCCGCCTGGGGGCCGGCAATCTGCACCCCCAAAGGCTTACCGCCGGCATCAAGCAGCATCTTGATCAGGCCGCTCTGGTTGCCTTCTGCCAGACTCCGGTCATTATTTTGAAAATTTTCGCTCCACTCGGAATACTCTATTCCGGCAGCCCGGGCTGCCTTGACATTCATACCGATACTGGCCAGCTCGGGGTGAGTATAGGTACACCAGGGCATGGTGCTGTAATCAACCTTTCTCGGCAGATGAAAAATCGCATTGCTTAAAACAATCCCGCCTTCATATCCGGCCGCATGGGTAAACTGGTAGGTACCGGTGACATCACCGGCGGCGTAAATATGTTTATGCCGAGTCCGCAGCCGTTTATCAACCGTGAGACCTTTAGGGCTGAAATCGACCCCGATATTTTCCAGACCCAAACCTTCCAGATTGGCCCGACGGCCCATAGCCACCAGCAGAGTCTCGGCTTCCAGCTGCACCGGTGTTTCATCCCCTTTTGTGCTGATCGTTATCCGCGGTCGACGGTTACCGGCATCTTCAATTGCCATGACCGAGGCGTGCAGGTGTATTATCACCCCCTCCTGCTGCAGGTTATGCATAACCATATCGGCCATATCCTGATCTTCCTTGCTGAGAATCTGACCGCTTCTCTGAATAACCTCAACCCGGGTGCCCAGGCTGTTGAAGGCCTGGGCCATCTCCATGGCGATGGGGCCGGCTCCCAGAATAATCATGGAGGACGGCAGGCTTTCAAGTGAAAACAACTCCTTATTGGTAAGATAGTTGATTTTCTCCAGCCCGGCATAAGGCGGCGGCGCCGGAGAAGAGCCGCTGGCAATCACCCATTTTGCCGCCGACACCGTCTGACCCGGTAAACGCACCTGATATTCATCCACAAATTCCGGCTGGCCGAACTCAACCTTGACACCCAACCGGCAGAAACGATCCTCGGAATCGTGTTTCTGGATCCCGGAGATAACCGACTCTATCCTTTCTCGCACCCGGCTAAAGTCAACCGGGCCGGGAGTTATGTCCGGCAGGCCGAAAACATGAGCATTTTTCATCTGCTGATAGACCCGGGCACTCTTAATCAGGGTTTTACTGGGAACACAGCCATAATGGAGGCAGTCACCGCCAAGCCTGTCCTCCTTTTCTATCAACAGGGTTTTGGCCCCCAGCTGGGCCGCTCCCGAGGCAATCGTAAGCCCGGCCGCCCCGCCGCCGATGATACCCATATCATAATCATAGTTTGCCATTACGAATCTCCTTAAATTACAGATGCGTTAAAGTTAATGGTGCTCGGGAGGCGGCACTAAAGAGCGTCTCCGCCGCCAGCAGGCGACAAGTTTTTTAACCAAGAAAGGGAAAATTCCCAAAATCACAAAAGAGCCGATCAATCCCGGTGAAAGAATTCCGGAAAGACTATCAAGCTTCCCCAGTTCCCGGCCGGCATTGACATAAACCAGGGTTCCGGGCAGCATACCGAGCTGGGATATCCAGTAAAATTGGGTCAGCCGCATCCGGGAAAGCCCCATCACCAGATTGATCATGAAAAAGGGAAAAATCGGCACCAGACGCAGGCTGAAAAGGTAGAAACCGCCCTCCCGGGCCATCCCCTGATTAATCGCGGCCAGGGTATCGCGAAAACGGTCCTGAACCCAGTCACGAAGCAGATAGCGGGAGACCAGACAGGCCAGGGTTGCTCCGATAGTGCTGGCAAAAGAGATGATTACGGTACCCTTGACCAGACCGAACAGGGCCCCTCCGGCCAGGGTTAAAACCGTGGCGCCGGGTAAAGAGAGGGCCGTAACCAGAATATATCCGGCCGTATAAACGGCAATCACGGCAAAAGGATGAAGAGTATAGAGGCTGATGAAATGAGATCGGGAAGCTTTAAGATAGTCAAGAGTCAGGTACTGATTGAGCTCAAATGCCCTGAAAACAACCAGCAGCAGAATGATCGCGATCAGGAGAATAATTTTCCCGCTTGAAGCCCGCTTCATAATACCTCTTGACATCCAACCTAAAAACATCATAACAAGACAGGCAATACTCTACCATAACAATCATATTTATGCAAATTTCGCCCTGCGAAGATCGGTTGCACCGAAAAAGGACATTCCCGATGCTGAAAAACAGCCCCCCGTCTGAAAACTGTAAGTTAGTTTACGACCCGCATCAATGGAGCCGGATTGAGTTTAATACCATCCCCGTCTATGTCAACCGCGACCATCCGGACTGGTTTATCCCCAACCGTGCCGGAGACCAGCTGCTCAGCGACCTGGCTGCCGGAGGTGCGTATCCTGGTGATTTACAACAGCAACTGTTTTTACAGCGCCTGCCGGCCTACGCAGAGACGAAGCTGAGCGGACGGCCCGAAACCCTGTCAACCCGGGAGCTTAAAGAGTGCTGGCTGCACATCACCAATGACTGTAATCAGGCCTGCAGACATTGTCTCTTTGCCTGCTCCCCCGGAGAAAAGGAGAGTCTGTCACTGGCGGAGATTATCTCACTGACAGATCAGGCCGCAAACTTAGGCTGCCGCGTCTTCGCCCTGACCGGCGGTGAGCCCCTGGTGCACCCGCAGTTTGCCGCAATCATCGACCATCTGCTGGCTGACCCGGAGCGGCACGTGGCAGTGCTGACCAACGGCATGCTCTGGCATAATTTTACAAAGGAGCTTAAGTCCTGGCCGAAAGATAACTTACATCTGCAGATCAGCATCGATGGCCTGGAAAAGGAACACGACCATTTACGGGGAGCAGGATCATTCAAAAAATTGGGACATGAATTTCATCTCCTGCGGCAGCAGAACATGCCTTTCACCCTTTCCATGTGTGTCACCGAGAGCAATGTGCAGCAAATGCCGGAGATTATCGAACTGGCTTCTGAGGTTGGCGCCGCAACGGTCCACTTTATGTGGTATTTTATCCGGGGCCGGGGCTCGGCGGAGGCCTTCGTTCTGCCGCAGAAGATTTTCACTAAACTGCAGGAGGCGGCCGCAAAAGGGGCTCAGCTGGGAGTCGGTATCGATAACCTTGAGACCATGCAAACCCAGGTGTTCGCGCCCCCGGGAACCATTCACTGGGCCGGCTCCAGCGGTTGGGAATCGATTGCCATCGGACCGGATCATAAACTTTATCCCTCTCCGGCCCTGATCGGCATGAAAGGACTGGGGGCGGAAATTAACTCCGACCTCGGCACCACCTGGCGTTCCGACCCGGTGTTTAAGCACCTGCGCCGGGCCAACGCCATGGCCATCAGCCACCCGCTGCGCTTCATCCTCGGCGGCGGTGACCCCGACCACAGCTATATCCATTCCGGAGAATTCAGCGGCCACGACCCCTACTGGCCCCTCTACGAAGATATCGCCTTATGGCAAATTACCAGTAATCTACCGGCCCGGCCCGAGCGTAAGCTGCCGGGACTGCGCCTGAAAATGGGGGATATCCTGGAGAGCTGCGGCGCCCATGGCCGGGAGACTCTGGTTCACAATAACTGCCTGCTCTCTTTAAGTCGGAATGACAGCCGAACCGTTATCAGAAAATTTTACGGCAGCGCCGCCTTAAAGCCCAACCTCGATATCCTTAATCCGGTGAATTATCCCGCTGAACTGCTGAGCCATATTCCAACCGCCTCCCGGGTACGCAGTTACGGCTGCGGAAGCCCGATTCTGGACGCCGAGTTGCAGACCGGAGAAAGCCTGGTTGATCTCGGCAGCGGCAGCGGAGTGGAGTGTTTTATCGGGGCCCGCCTGGTCGGCGACTCCGGCCGGGTAACCGGCATCGACATGCTTGATCCCATGCTGGAACTGGCCCGACAGGGAGCTATCTCCATCCGCAAGAACCTCGGTTATGACAATTTGAGGTTCAAAAAAGGCCTGCTTGAAGATCTGCCGCTGGACGATCACGGAGCTGATGTAATCATCTCCAACTGCGTTCTCAATTTATCCACCAACAAAAGGCGGACTTTTGCTGAAATCCTGCGTGTATTACGGCCCGGGGGCCGACTCGTAGTCGCGGATGTGGTCTGCGAGGACGAACCCGATCCCGCCATCCGCAGTGATGAAATTCTGCGGGGCGAATGTATTGCCGGAGCCTTGACTCAGAAAAACCTTATGGCTCTGCTGAGTGAATCAGGTTTTATAAATCCGAGAATCATTAAAAGATATCCCTACCGTACGGTAGCTGGCCACCCCTTCTATTCCCTGACCTTTGCCGCCTGGAAACCGGGGCCCGGCAAGATGATCAAAATGATCTACCGGGGCCCCTTTGCCGCGGTGCTGACGGCCGACCGGCAAGTGCTGACGCCGGGCACAACTTACACGCTGCCGGACAGCCGCTTAAAGGGCTGCGGTGAAGAAATTTTTCTCTTGGACGGTCATGGTTTTGTCAGCAATATTGAGCTCGGCGACTCCTGCTGTGCTTCACCGCCGGAGGCAAAAGCAAAGGCCGTAGATACTCAGGATAAAAATGATGGTAATGTCAGGAAAAGCGTTGACTGTATGGTTTGCGGTGCCCCGCTGGTCTATCAACAGACAGAGGTGGAAAAAAGCTGCGCTTTTTGTCATCAGAGCTTAAAAACCAACGCTCTCTGTGAAAATGGGCATTTCGTCTGTGATGAGTGTCATGCCCGGGATGCCCTGCAGGTCATTGAGCACCTGTGTACGACAACCACTGAAACCGACATGATTGCCCTGTTGCGGCAGATACGCAATCATCCGCGCATTCCGGTGCACGGCCCCGAGCACCATGCTCTGGTACCGGGAATTATTCTCGCAACTTATAAAAATATTGGTGGTGGAATCAGCAGTGAAACCGTAAAAAACGGAATCTCCCGGGGCTCGCAGATACCCGGCGGATTCTGCGGTTTTTTTGGTGCCTGCGGTGCCGCTTTGGGCGTAGGTATTGCTTTCGGCCTGATTCTTAAATCAACCCCGATGGCGGCTTCCGCCCGCCAAAAGATTCAAACGGCCACCCAGATGTGTCTGGCTGATATTGCCGAACTCGATGCCGCCCGCTGCTGCCAGCGTGATTCCTGGCTGGCCTTGAAAAAGGCGGCGGAGCTCTCCCAGACCATGCTGCCGACAGGCCTCAAGGCCGATACTGAACTTAACTGTAAACAGATGGGCATAAACCCGACCTGCATCGCCTCCAGGTGTCCGTTAAGTCCCCCCTCATCCAGCCAGACGCCATGTTTTATCATGGAAAAGAGTTGATTAGAAACGGGGAGTTCATTTTATTTATCCGCAGGTTGACCGACTCGATTTCGACCGGCCCCAACCCGTAATACGACAAAAAGCCGGTTTCCTGAAAAATAATTCTTTCAGAAAACCGGCTTTTAACTTGCCAATTTATTAATATAATTCCGCCTATTTCTCCTGCCAGTTGGGAGCTCGTTTATCCATGAAGGCCTTGATCCCTTCGGCCGCATCTTCAGTTGTACACATGCGGGCAAAAGCTTCATTCATATACTCGAAAGCCTTAAAATAATCCTGATCGGCGGCACCATAAAAAGCGGTCTTGGCGATCTGTAAGGCGATCGGACTCTTCTGGGCCAGACTGGCAGCCCACTTTCTGGTTTCAGACTCAAGTTCATCATCAGAAACTACACGGTTGACAAGTCCCATACTTAAAGCTTTATCCGCTTTAATCAGTTGACCGTCGAAAAGCAGTTCCAAAGCCCTTTTTCGACCAATCGACTTGCTCACCGGCACAATTGGACCAATACAATTCAAACCGACGTTAATGGCGGTCAGACCATAACGAGCTGAATCCGCCATAACCGCCAGGTCGGCCGCCGCTACCAGACCGGCACCGTTGGCCGCCGCCACACCATGCACCTGGGCGATCACCGGTTTGCTCATCCGGCTGATAGTAACCAACGGAGTTTCCATGGTCTCAATCCAACGCTTATACTCCATTGCCGTCTTGCCGAAAAAATCGCTGACGTCAATGCCGGCACAAAAGGCTCTGCCGGCACCTTTGACAATAACTACCCGCACATCGTTCCGACCGTCAAAATCAAGCAGAGCCTGATTCAGTTCCTGAGCCAGCGGCAAACTGAATGTATTTAAATTTTTGGGCCGGTTCAGAGTTATCTCGCCGACATTTTCAGCAACTATTTCCATCAACACCGTTTCGAAACTCATATTTTCACCTCTTCTGCTTAAAAACTGTCAACTAAAAAACTTCAGGAATTCATCATTGCCGGAAGACACACAATGAAATCCAGAGAAAAACCGCATAACGTCGCAGGCCATAATTCTTTTTCTGAACTGAAGTCTGATTGCTATCAGACTTCAGTCAACATTTCAATATGAATTTTTGTTTGCTGAATTATCAACCGCGATCTAACGATTACCGGCCCCGCCGGATCTGGCGCGCGAGTGGCTGGAATTTCGGGAATTACCGCCGGGTCTGCCACCGGATTGACGCGGTTTAGAGTAACGCCCCCGGCCCGGCCCTTTGCCGCGGCGGTTGAAATTAACGAAAGTCTCTTCGTCCTTATCGGCCTCATTCTGGGCAAAACCGTCGATATTTTCGACGAGAATATCCCGCCCCAACAGTCTCTCGATCGGCCGCAGGAGTTTCTGCTCATCGGCACTCACCAGTGAAATCGCCATACCGGAACTGCCGGCCCGGCCGGTCCGGCCGATGCGATGGACATAATCTTCAGCCACATTCGGCAAATCAAAATTGACAACCTGCGGCAGGGCCGCAATGTCAAGACCCCGGGCGGCAATATCGGTCGCCACCAGAACTTTGACTTTGCCCTGCTTAAACTCAGCCAGAGCCCGGGTTCGGGCGGTCTGACTCTTGTTGCCGTGAATCGCCGCCGCCCCGATACCACCTTTTTCCAGATAGGTCGCGAGCCGATTGGCACCGTGTTTAGTGCGGGTGAAAACCAAAGCTTTCTGCCAGTCACCATCATTAATCAATTTCGCCAGCAGCACTTTTTTCTCTTTTAAGGCCACCGGATACACCACCTGATCAACCTTTTCGGCCGCGGTGTTCCGCGGTGCGACTTCAACCATAACCGGATCCCGCAACAGGTTGTCAGCCAGTCCCCGGATATCATTGGAATAGGTCGCGGAAAAGAGCAGATTCTGACGTTTCTGCGGCAGCAATTTGAGCACCCGCTTGATATCGTGGATAAAACCCATATCCAGCATCCGGTCGGCCTCATCCAGAATCAAAATCTCGACATGAGAAAGATCAACGGTTTTCTGACCGCAATGGTCCAGTAGCCGGCCGGGGGTGGCGACCAGGATATCAATCCCGCGCCGTAATTTATCAATCTGCGGGTTAATGCCGACACCACCGAAGACAATCGTCGAACGCAACGACATTTTCTTTCCGTAAACCGCCATCGACTCACCCACCTGCGCCGCAAGCTCACGGGTCGGCGTCAGCACCAGGCAGCGCGGATGTTTACCTTTACGACCGGCCGCATCCAGTTTCTGCAATACCGGCAGGGCAAAGGCAGCGGTTTTTCCGGTTCCCGTCTGGGCCCCGCCCAGAACATCACGGCCTTCCAGAATCACGGGAATCGCCTGCGCCTGAATCGGGGTGGGAATGGTGTAGCCCTGTGCGGCTACGGTTTCAAGCAGTCTGGGCACCAGGCCCAATTTTTCAAATGACATATCTAAATCTCTCAATAGCCCGGCCGGACATTTTCTTAAAAGGCTGGCGAAATTTAGCTTTTCGGCAAACCTTATAAATTAAAAAGTTCCGATCTTTCCGGATACGGGCTTAAATTATAGTGTTGTAGTAAATCTATCTTGCAGATGAACCTGATTGATTAAGGTTCTAAATCGACCATCGGAAAAAACCGACCCAAAAAACAAAAAAGCGCTTGCCTCCGTTGCCGAAAACAACCGCTTTGCTATTTTAATCTTCCTCAAAGTAAAAGGTTGATCTATGGAGAACATCCCCATCACAACCCTTACTCTATTCAACTATATCGTTGAACTGAACCGCTATATAACATTAAAAGATTGCTTTTGTCCAGTATTAAATGATATGGATTTTAGTTGTTGGATCCCCCCTTTGCTCTGACTTAAATTTAAGTGAAGATTTCAGCTTAATTTTTTTTACAACTGGAGAGCGATCGTGAAGAACCGGATAATAACAGGAACAGGGAAAACTGCAGCCGCAATTCTCATTCTCATCCTCAGCTCTCTAGCGGCCCCAATGATTATAGCCGGCACCGCTCTGGCGGCAGCCGGTACTGTCCCTGCAGTAAGAAATTCAACCGGCACCCTTGATCCTGAACTGAAAAGATCCGGTCGGCTGATTGTTGAACTTCAAAATGAACCATTGGCTTGTAGATTTGCCGAATCACCGAAAAAATACGGCTCTCCCGGCGGCCGGCGGCTGTCCCCGGGCAATCGGGCCGCCAGACAATATCTGCGGCGACTTGAACAGGAACAGAACAGTTTTGTTCGAAAATTAGAGACAATAAGCCCCGGAGTCCAGGTTTCCCGCCGTCTGGATTATCAGGGTAGATTACATGAAAACCGTTACAAACTACTTTTCAATGGAGTATCGCTTGATCCCGGGAACTCGGATCGAAATACCCTTTTGCAGAATCTTAGAAATTTGCCGGAAGTAAAAGCGGTTTACCCGGAAAAAATTTATTACCCGACTCTCTATCCCAGCTGCAACCTGATCAACGTTCAGGCTCTCTGGGACAATCCCGCCATACACTCGGCTGCCGACGCCGGACGCGGCATTAAAATTGCCATCATGGACGCCGGTATCCATCATCAGGCGCCGATGTTCAGCGGCACCGGGTTCAACTTTCCTCCGGACATCCCGGCTCCGGGCCTGGGCGACCCCCGCAATAACAATGGTAAAATCATCGTTTCCCGGGCCTATTTCAACCCCGATGATCCGCCCCTTGAAGGCGATACAAATGTATGGCCCGGTGAACACGGTATTTCACACGGAGTTCACGTCGCCGGTATTGCCGCCGGTAACCCGGTAACCGCCGCCTATCTCGGCTTCCAAACAAAAATCAGCGGGGTCGCACCGGCAGCCTGGCTGATGAGCTACCGTGTCTTCTACCCTCATCAGAGCGGTTCGGGAGGTGTTAACACCACCGAAGGCCTGGCCGCCCTGGAGGATATCGTTGCCGACGGGGCGGATGTTCTCAATTTTTCAGTGGGAGGTGCCCCTGATTCCTCAGGGGGTTATTATGACCTGCTCGATCGCACCCTGATCAATGCCGCCAAATCCGGAATTTTTGTTGTTGCTGCAAATGGCAATTCCGGTCCCGGCCTGGGAACCATGGATCATCCTTCGGCCGACTACATCAACGTAGCGGCCTCCAGCAAATCTTCGATTCTGACTTTACCACCCTTCAAAGTGAATGCTCCGGGGGCAACCGACGAGGCTCTAACCAACATTGATTACCAAGAGGCGGATTTCGGCCCGTACTTGCCGGTTGGAGTAACAACCTACGAACTGATTTCCGCCGCCGGGATTGAAGCTGATAACTTCGAAGGTTGTTCCCCCTGGGTGGGAACCCCATTCGCAAACAAAGCTGTACTGATCGAACGCGGCGACTGTGATTTCTGTGATAAGGTCTTTATGGCCCAAAAAGCCGGTGCCGTCCTGGTGGTGATCTACAACCACAACCACGCAGAGGGCGGCGACAACCTGATGACCATGGGCCCCTCATTCCATGCCGACGAAATCAGCATCCCTTCAATATTCATCAAGCACAGTGACGGCGAAGCCCTGCGTGATTGGTGCGATACTTACGGTTCGGCTTCCCGGCTGGAAATGGATTACCGATCCCACCCGACAGATTTCCCTCCCGATTACCTTGCATACTTTAGTAGTCGGGGACCCGGAGTCGGTGAAGTCTTAAAACCCGATATTACTGCCCCCGGAGTCCGGATCCTTTCGCAAGGCTATGACCCCTATGCCGCCGGCGAGAATCGCCATTTAGGCTTTGGAATTGCTTCAGGAACCTCAATGGCGACCCCGCATGTGGCCGGGGCCGCAGCCCTGATTCTCCAGGTTCATCCCGACTGGCCCAACAGTTATATTAAATCGGCAATCATGACGACTTCCAGGTTTAAGGGCATAAAGGTAGATAATGATCTTCCCGCCCTGCCCCTGGAAATCGGTGCCGGCCGCCTCGATCTGACCCGGGTGATCGACCCCGGCATCATCTGTCAGCCGCCCTCAGTCAGTTTCGGCCGGGTAGCTAAAGGGAAAAACAAATCTCTCACTGTAACCGTTACCAATATATCTCCCAATCCGGAAACCTACACCGTTTCCATTTTTAACCCACGGGCCGCGGACGGCCATGAAAAAAGCATGGAGGGTGTAAGTTTCTCCCCGGCGCAGCTGACGTTAAAACCGAAAACCTCTACCACGCTGACGTTAACAATTGACACGACCAATGACAGGGTTAACAGTGGCGACCTCCAGGGATTCATTGTACTCAGTGGCAAAGCTCACAACGCCCACCTCCCTTTCTGGGCCCGGATCGTCAGACCATCTTCGGGAGAGATACTGTTGGTCGACAACGACGGCAGCAGCGCCGATCAGGAGAAAAAAGATTATCGCAAATATTACACTGAGGCTCTTGACAAACTCGGTAAAAGTTATGATGTCTGGGATGTGGATGCCCAACCGGCCGACAACCTCATACCGGAAGCGGCAAAACTCGCCCGCTATCCGGCCATGGTCTATTTCTCCGGAGACAACTGGAATCCCATGGACAATCTGTATACCGACAGACTGACTGAATATGCCAATGGCGGCGGTCATATAATTGCCATGGGACAGAACATTTCTAATATATTCTCTGAAGGTGATGCCTTTGAAGGTGAAAAATTCTTCTGGGACAACATCCTCAACGGACTTGTATGGCAGCATGGACTGACCGACGGAAAACTGCCGGAACATGATATTGTTGCCTTTGCGGATGCGCCTTCAGCTTTTAAGAATATCCATCTCGATTTAAGCGACAGTGGAGACGGGGCCGGAAACCAGTTTTTTATCGATGAGATGTGCACGTACGAAGATGCGGATTTGCGGCGGCTTCACTTGCCGGCCTTACTCTGTTACCCGGATAAGAACAATAACCAATACGGGATTGTCGCTCAGGCAAACCGCTTCCAGCCCAGTCTGGGAATTCCCGAGCCGCCTTCTGCCATCCGCGCCATCTATGCCAGCTTTGGGCTTGAAGGTATTAACGACCAGGCCCACCGTACTTCCCGATCAAAACTGCTCGGCATTTTTCTTAACTGGATGGCGGATGAGCCGACCGCTGCGATTGTCGAGAGAAACAACTCCACGGTTACCGAAAAGAGCTTTCAGGCTCTGCTGGATTCTCCGGTCATTAACTCCTGGGGCAGTTACTACCGCTGGGATTTCGGTGACGGCAGCAGCCCGCAGGGCCCTTTCAGTGACAGTGCCTGTTCCCACACCTATGCCCGGCCCGGCAACTATCTGGTGCGGGTCGAGGCAACCGACAACTACGGCAACCAGGCAATCGGTAAATACCTGGTCAGTAAACCCGACTGCCTCTACTACCCCCATATTGCCACGGTGGATAACTGGGAAACTGAGATCTGCGTTATCAATTTAAGTGCCGATTCCACCATAACCGGTACTTTTAAAGCCTACGCTGATGACGGAACCCCGGTTTCTGAAATAGATGATGTTGTGCTGCCGCCCCGGGGACGACGCGAGATTACCGTCGGCACGACCTTCAGCGATCCGGACCGGATCGGCTACATCATTTTCACCGCCTCCGGCGATACGCTGGCAGGCTATACCAAGTTTTACGTTGCCGGCAACTACCGGGTCGCAATTCCGGCTGTCAGGGAACTCAATCAAAAAGATATCTTCGTCTCGCACATTGCCTCGGACGACAACTGGTTTACAGGTTTGAGTCTGGTCAATGTTACCGCTTCCGCCCGCACCCTTTTCATCGAAACAGATAATGGTATGAAACAAACCCTGGAGCTTAATCCCGGTGAACACAAGGCGCTGAGCCTCAGGTCTCTGTTTGCCGGCCAGCCCCAAACCGGCATCCAGTCGGCCGTCATCAGAAATTGTGCCGGTATCATCGGGCTTGAACTTTTCGGCAGCGGCAAGCAACTCTCCGGCATCTTACTGCAGGATGACAGTGCCACCGAAATCATCTACCCCCATGTTGCCTCTACAGATGAATGGTGGACCGGGGTTGTAGCTTATAACTGTGCGACTGCAACCAGCCACTTAAATTTTACAACTTTCAATACTGAGGGGAAAATCCTGACCTCCAATGTAAGCCTGGACCTTACCGGACATGATAAATTTATAGGCTCTGTTGCCGCTCTGGACTTCCCGGAAGCAACGGCCTGGTTCAGAATCAAGTCCAGTCAGCCGATGACCGGATTTGAGTTGTTCGGCACCAGTAACGGTCTGGAACTGGGCGGCTATTCCAGTGTCAATTTAAGCGCACCCAGAGGGGTGTTTCCAAAACTTGAAAAAGATGGATTTACCGGCATCGCCATGGTTAACGCTACATCACTAAAGGCCAGCCGGGTCACTCTGACAGCCTACGACAACGATGGCCATATGGTGGGAAAGCCGCAAACTATAAGTCTGGACGGATATGAAAAAGTTGTAAAGGTTGCCGAAAAGCTTTTCAGCAGCGATATCAGCCGTGCGACCTACATAACCTACAGATCCGACCGGAAACTTGTCGGATTTCAACTCAATGGCACCACTGACGGCGTACTTCTGGACGGTTTGCCGGCGCTGCGTTAATTTTCGACAGAAAACAAACCCTATTGCAGCCAATTTAACGATTGTATTACCGCAACTGTTAAATTGGTTGATATAAAAGCCTATGTCTAAATCATTTGCCGCCGTATTCCATCCCGAAAGATTCCCCCTGATGCCCAAGATCCGTGACCTGGAGGATTTCAATCAAAAATGGGTTGAAAATCGGGCGGCAATACTGGCGCACATGTCTCATGCCGCATACCTCAAGGAGACTGAACTCAAGGAGCATATCAACAGCTTGGGAGTACGAAGTTTATACCTCTTTGACAAACACGGAGCTCAAGCCTTTCTCGCCGTTTGGCCGGATAAAGCTATCCTGGCATTCAGAGGTTCACAGCTTAAAGAGAACCTTTCCGACTCAAGGGCCAATTCATTTGATAAATTATTCGGCAGATTACTTCAGCCCGGATTCGATCCGCAGCATTGGCTGCTTCTCGGCAATGATATACTTGCCGACTTAGACTTCAGGAAAAAGGCTGTAGATGAGAGTGGCAGAGTGAAAGTACATAGCGGCTTCCTGCGCGAGGTGGATAAGTTGTGGGAGGGAATCCTGGCGCTGCTGCAGCAGGAAACCCACGGCCTACCGGTATGGGTTACAGGTCACAGCCTCGGTGCCGCCATGGCGACCATCTCGGCTCTGCGCTATCCCTTCGAAGAGGTTGTGACCTTTGGTGAGCCCAGGGTCGGTTGCCGCTTGGACCGGGCTTTTCGAGCAAAACGACACCTCCGTTACGTCAACGGTGACGACCCGATACCCAGGCTTCCCCCGGAAACCGTTTTCGGTTTTGACCATCATGGCGAACCAATTTCCATCTGCGACCCTGACGGCAGCACGGATTTCAGATATGATCATGCAATCGTCTATTACTCTCAGAATCTATGAAATAGGGCAATGTCCACTCGTCGCTCCCTCATGGGAGCGTGGATTGAAACTACTGATTCCCCTTGATAAACCGGAACTTTTAGACTACATTTATAAGTATAAAGGCGGCTGCAATCAAGCCGGGCCGGGAAAAAGGGAGAGATTAAATGAAACCCTACGTTGCCGCCGTCCGGCAATAGGGCTGGACGTGCAAAGAGGTTGCCGAGCGCTGGGGCATCACGCCCCGCGCTTTCTCAAAATTATCAACCTCCCCGAGCCAGCGCTATTGGGACGCCCTGGCCGGGCTCCCGGATAAATCCGAACCCACCCCAAAAAAGGAGCTTGAAAAATGAAGAAAACTAAGATTTCAACCACCGCCCTGCTCCTCGCTTTCCTGTTCATTCTGATCACGGCCGCCCCTGTTTTTGCCCGGCACTCGATGCGGCATGATGGCCGCCGGGTCGAGGTCGGCGATTCGGTTGCCGATGTAATCTCTTTATTCGGTGAACCGGATATGAAAGTCGATCTCGGCGAAACCGACGACGGTTATCATCAATGCAAAGTTGAGTTGTGGGTTTATGATTTTTTCCCCTGGCGCTACGAGTTAAAGATCAGGCGCGGCCAAATCTGGCAGCTCGATAAAATCCGCCTCCGCAAGGTCCGCTGAAAACCTTGTCAAGACCCTTATTTCGCCGTTTCTTAATTTTTTTAAAAACCGTCGTATACTTCCACAGGTAAGTTAGAAATACAACTCTGCCTGGAGTATTGTTTTTTGATCCCTTCAAGTTTGCAAACCGGCCTGACCTGGTCCTGGGACGCCTCTTTCTCCGATTATCCGGCGTCCACCTCTTCGGCGCTTCTCACTGGCGGAAAAACATCAGTAAAAAACCCATAGGCAACAAATAGGCAACACAAACCAAAAAAGCACCCAGCGAATTAACGCTAGGTGCTTGGTTTTATTGGTCGGGACGAGAGGATTTGAACCTCCGACCACCTGAACCCCATTCAGGTACGCTACCAGGCTGCGCTACGTCCCGTTTTCAATTCTTGTGTTTTTGGATCATACTTCTGACTGCCTGCAATTCGCTCTTTAAGTGGGCGATACAGTCGATATTTAATTTATCCGGCTGTTCTTTTTCAACGGGTTCCGCAATCTTCTTGCGGCAGCCTTCAATCGTAAAACGCTCCTCATGCAACAAACGTCTTATCTGACAGAAAAGTACAACGTCGGCCCGCCGGTAGAGGCGCTGCTGGGATTTGCTTTTCTCCGGCTTGATCGCCGTAAACTCTTTTTCCCAGTAACGCAGGACGTAGGGCTTGACCCCCACCAGCCGGCTGGCTTCACCTATACGAAAATAGAGTTTATCCGGAATTTTTTCGGCTGAGGCCACATCCGCCTCTCTCAGCAAATATTGACTAAACCTTTAAGAGTTGAGCTGATCTCTTAAGACATTGCTTGATTTGAAACTCAATACCCGGCGGGCGGAGATAGTGATCTCCTCCCCGGTCTGCGGATTCCGCCCGCGACGGGGCTTTTTCTCCCGCAGATTAAAACTTCCGAAACCGGATATTTTGACATTCTCGCCCCGCTCGAGGCTCTCCTTGATAATATCAAAGATTGATTCAACCACACTGGCCGCCTCTCTTTTCGAGACTCCAATCCGCTCATAAACCAGCTCGACCATATCGGCTTTTGTCATAATCGTCCACCTGTGCCTTACGGTTGTTCAAAAAGATCAGCGTACTTCGCCCTGAAAGGTGCTTTCGACTCCCGAAATCAACTTGGCGATAATCGCATTAACTTTTTTATCTGTCAAGGTTTTATTCATATCCTGGAACGTAAGTCTGAACGCCAGGCTCTTTTTCCCCGCCGGCAGGGTATCACCCTGAAAGAGATCGAAGACCTCAACCGCGGTCAGTAATTTATGCTGATGGCGCATATAATCAAGCAGATCCGCCGCCGCCAGGGAACTGTCAACCAGAAACGCCAGATCCCGATAGACCGCCGGGAAACGGGCCAGGCCCTGATAAGTAACCGACGTTTCCGCGGCAAGTTCCAGCAGGGGTGTCAGCGAGAGTTCAAAAACATATACCTCCTGATCGAGGTCGTAAGCCTGTGCGGCCTGATGATGCAGTTGTCCGACACTGCCGAGATTTAAGTCGCCGAGTTTAATCATGGCGGCCCGACCCGGGGTCAGGCAGGGATAAAAATCTGCGGCTGCAAATTCCAGTGCAAGACCAAGGGTCGCCGCCAGCTCTTCCAGAACTCCTTTAAGATCGAAAAAATCGATCAGATCCCCGGGAGAGGAGAAGTGTTCCCGATAGCGCCGGCCGCAGGCGACCGCGCTGAGAAAAAGCTCTTCCGCCGGCTGTTTCCGGCCGGCCTCGGCATAGAATGTCCGGCCGATCTCAAAGAGACGGATGTTCTTGACATTGACCCGGAGGTTGTCATTGAGATTGGTCAGCAGGCCCGGCAGCAGCGAAGTCCGCATCACCGCCATCTCCGAACTGATGGGATTTTTGAGCCGAACAAAATCGAAAAACCGGCTTTCTGCAGCAAAATTGAGCCCGGACACGGACTTGGGATCGATAAAGCTGTAGTTGACCGCTTCACTGTAACCAAACGTCAGAACCGTCTCCCGCACCCGGTTCAGGGCGATTACTTCAGGCGCATCCAGAACCTCAGGGGACCGGAGAACGGCGGCAGTTACCGGCACCCGGTCGTAACCGAAAAGCCGGGCCACCTCTTCAATAAGATCAACCTCACGTTCAATATCGAAACGCCAGGCCGGAGGAGTAACCACCAGAGCGTCATCAGTTTCGCTGACAATGCTGATTTCCAGACGCTGGAGAATATCTTTTATGGCCTCAAGATCGAGGTCAAGACCGAGCAGAGCGTTGGCTTTAGCCGGGCGAAAGCTGATCTCCGGCATCTGCCGCGGCTGCGGACAGATATCAATGGCCCCGGCGGCAACTTTTCCCTGAGCCAGCTGTTGCAGAAGTTCCGCGGCCCGGTCAGCGGCGCGACCGGTGGCCTGAGAATCGACCCCGCGTTCAAAACGGTATGAAGCTTCGGTGCCAAGGTTCAAAATCCGGGCTGAGCGCCGGATGGAAGCGGGCTGAAAAAAAGCGCTCTCAATCATAACATTCCGGGTGGCAGCATTGATCTCGGAATTTAAGCCGCCCATAATCCCGGCAATCGCCACCGGTTCCTTACCGTCACAGATCATCAGAGTATCGGGATCAATGGTGCGTTCGATCTCGTCAAGGGTAACAAATTTAAGATTATCTCCGGCACGCCGGACATCAATCCGTGCCCCCTGCAAAAGATCCAGATCAAAAGCGTGCAGCGGCTGGCCGGTCTCAAGCATAACATAGTTACTGACATCAACCACATTGCTGATCGGCCGTACCCCGGCCGCCTTGAGACGGGCTTTAAGCCATAACGGCGATTCGCCTAAAACTACATCCTTAACCACCCGCCCAACATAACGGGGGCAGAGGTCGGCATCGGAAATGGTAATGGCCGCCATATCAGATGATTTCTGAGAACTTTCCGACAGGGTAATTTCGGGCAGGGTAAATTTTCGTTTATAAATTGCCGCCAGCTCCCGGGCCACACCGATAACACTCAGGCAGTCACCGCGATTGGGGGTAATCTCAAATTCAAGGATGGTATCCTGCAGAGCGAGCAGATCGATCACCGGTTTGCCAAGCGGAGAATTTTCCGGCAGAATCATAATTCCGGCGGATTCATCTTCCAGGCCCATTTCCGCGGCCGAACAGAGCATCCCGATCGAAACGACTCCGCGAATTTTCGCTTTTTTAATCGTCATGCCGTTCGGCAGCCGGGTTTTCAACGGTGCCAGGGCAACAAAATCACCGGCCTTCATATTGCTGGCCCCGCAAACGATCGTAAACTCATCCTGCCCGTCCGTCACCTGACAGAGAGAGAGTTTGTCGGCTTCCGGGTGGGGCTTCATTGCGGTTATCTGTGCACTGACCACCCGGCTTAAAGCGTCCGGGCAGAGTTTAGTGATTGCCGCCACCTCAAGCCCGGCCATGGTCAAACGTTCAGCCGCCGCTTCGGGGTCGATCCCGTTAAGGTCGACAAAATCTGATATCCAGTTCCAGCTTATGAGCATTTATCTACCACAATTTCAAAACTGCCTTAAAAAACGCAGATCATTAGCAAAAAACAACCGTAGATCGTCAATCCCGTAACGCAGCATCGCCAGGCGTTCGACTCCCATACCGAAAGCAAAGCCGCTATATTTTTCAGGGTCGTAATCAACAAATTTATAGACAGCCGGATCGACCATACCGCAACCTAAGATCTCAAGCCAGCCCGTCTGCCCGCAGACCCGGCACCCCTTACCCTTGCACATCACACATTCAATATCGACTTCGGCACTGGGCTCGGTAAAAGGAAAGTAGCTGGGACGGAAACGGACTCCGGCTTTGGGGCCGAAAAAGGCGTGCAGAAAGGCAACCAGAATCCCTTTAAGATCAGCGAAGGTAACCTTTTCATCAACCAGCAGGCCCTCGATCTGATCAAACATCGGAGTGTGCGTAAGATCGGAATCACAACGGTAGACCCGGCCCGGAGCAATCACCTTGACCGGCGGCTCCTGACCCTCCATAACCCGCACCTGAACCGGTGACGTATGCGTTCGTAAAACCACATCATCGGAAACATAGAAGGTGTCCTGCATCTGGCGGGCGGGGTGATCTTTAGGAATATTCAAGGCTTCGAAGTTGTAGTAGTCAATCTCAACTTCAGGACCCTGGGCGACACTGAATCCGAGCCTTTTGAAAATCGCACAGACATCGTCCGTAACCCGGGTTACCGGATGAACCGTACCCCGCGGCTGACGCCGTCCGGGCAGGGTGATATCCACCGCCCCGGCAACCATTTGACGTTCGCGCTCAGCCGTATCAAGAAGGTTGTGGGCCGCGGTCAGGGCTTTCTGAATCTCTTCCTTGATCTGATTGGCAAGTTTACCGATTACCGGTTTCTCTTCCCGCGGCAGATCAGCCAGCCCCTTCAGTAACGCCGTCAGACTACCTTTGCGGCCGAGAATATCGACCCGCAGGTTTTCAATCTCTTCAAGGGATACGGCTTTGCTGATTGCATCTTGAGCTTCGGCCAGCAGTCCCTGTAAACGGTTTTTCATGGACTGTCTAGTTAGCCAGAGCCGCACTGGCGATATCGGCATATTTCCCGAACGCACTCGGATCGGTAACTGCGATATCCGCCAGAATTTTGCGGTCGACTTCAACCTGAGCCTTGGTCAGACCGGCGATAAAGCGACTGTAGGAGAGACCGTGCAGACGGGCCGCGGCATTAATGCGGACAATCCAGAGACGCCGAAAATCACGTTTCCGGACCCGGCGGTCACGATAGGCATAATTCAAGGCCCGGTCAACCGTCTCGGCGGCAGAGCGATAAAGCTTGCTGCGACCACCGCGATAGCCTTTGGCCATCTTCAATACTTTTTTATGTCTTCTGTGGGACTTAAACCCACCCTTTACTCTAGGCATTTTACTTTAACTCCTGAAATTATTGTTGCTGATACCGGCATCCGGTTTCCGCCGAACCCGGTCATTTAAAGTCTACAGGTAAGGCAGCATCCGTTTGATACCGGCCTGGTTGGCACTGTCCAGCAATGTGGACTTACGCAGATTCCGTTTGCGCTTGCGGCTCTTACAATTCAGCAGATGGCTGGCATAAGCTTTGCGCCGCACAACTTTACCGGTACCGGTAACCTTAAAGCGCTTTTTGGCTCCACTGTTCGATTTCATCTTCGGCATAATCTTCTTTGCTCCTTTAAGTTAGGTTCTGCTGATATTTCCAGACAGACCGTCAAAATTTATAATCAATGCAAATAACAGTCCCGCCGACAACCGCCTGCGGCCGTTGACGTAAGAGCTGTTCTATATATAAAATGAGTCCGGAGTTCTATTTGACCTTTTTTACCGGCCCGAGGACCATCATCAACTGGCGACCCTCGCGTTTGGCATGCTGTTCCACCACACCGTACTCTTTAACCCGTTCCGCCACCTTGACCAGCAGTTCATGGCCCTGTTCGGTATAGGCCATCTCCCGGCCCCGAAAACGAATCGTCACCTTAACTTTATCACCGGACTCAAGAAAACGAACAATACTGCGAACCTTGACATCCAGGTCATGAACATCAGTACGCGGCCGCATCTTGATCTCTTTAACCTGAATTACAGTCTGTTTTTTCTTGGCTTCCTGGGCCCTTTTACTCTGCTGGTACTTAAATTTCCCGTAATCCATCACCTTGCAGACCGGCGGCTTGGCATGAGGTGAAACCTCAACCAGATCCAGCCCCCGCTCTTCAGCATAGGTCAACGCCTCATCCGTAGATATAATCCCGATCTGTTCCGCACCATCACCGATGAGACGAACCTGCGGGACTCTTATTTGACGATTGACTCTTACTTTATCAGCAGCTATGGGAACCTCCTACTCTATCTCTTTTAATTCATCCTGCAGGTGACAAATAAAGTGATCAACACTCATCGATGCGAGGGTTTCGCCCTGCTTGCGCAAACGAGGTGCAACCGTTTCCGAGGCCACCTCCTGATCACCTATAACTAACATATACGGAATCTTATCGATCTGAGATTCACGAATTTTTTTACCCAGTTTTTCATTCCGCAGATCGGTTGTTACCCGAATATCAGCCGTTTTAAGGGCGGCCGCGACCTGTTCGGCATATTCGTTATGAGCTTCGGTAACCGTCAGGATCCGAACCTGCTCCGGGGCCAGCCAGAGCGGGAAGGCTCCGGCATAATGCTCAATCAAAATCCCGATAAAGCGCTCAATCGAGCCTAAAATAACCCGATGCAACATAACCGGACGATGTTTCTCACCATCGGCCCCGATGTAGTTTAAGTCAAAACGCTCCGGCAGGGTAAAATCACACTGAATCGTGGCACACTGCCACTCCCGGCCGAGAGCGTCCTTCAATTTCACATCAATCTTGGGACCGTAGAAAGCACCGTCACCGGCATTAATCTCATACTCTAAATGATTCTCTTCCAAGGCCTGAATCAGGGCGGCGGTCGCCCGCTCCCAGTCGGCATCGCTGCCGATCGATTTCTCTTCCGGCCGCGTACTCAACTCCATTGAGTAGGAAAAGCCGAAAAGCTGCATGACATCCGCCACAAATTCGAGAATTCGGGTGATTTCCGTCTGCAACTGTTCCGGAGTACATATTATATGGGCGTCATCCTGAGTGAAGCAACGCACCCGCATAAGCCCGTGCAGCACCCCGGAGGGTTCATGCCGGTGCACCGTGCCGAGTTCAAAATATCTTAACGGCAGATCCCGGTAGCTGCGCAGACGGGAGTTATAAATCAGCATATGGGCCAGACAGTTCATCGGCTTGATGCCGTACTCCTGCCCTTCACCGGCACCATCGTCATCCTTGATCCGGGTGAAATACATATTCTCCCGGTAGTTTTCAAAATGACCTGAACGTTTCCAGAGATCCGCCTTCAGCATCTGCGGCCCCATGACAATGTCATAGCCCCGTTTCAGGTGCTGACGGCGCTCAAAATCTTCCAGCAAGGTCCGCAGCAGGGCTCCTTTCGGGTGCCAGATAACAAAACCGGCGCCGGCTTCGTCCTGAATACTGAAAAGATCAAGCTCACGACCCAGTTTACGGTGATCCCGCTTTTTCGCTTCTTCGAGCAGATTGAGATGGGCCGTCAACGCCGCCTTATCGGCAAACGCGGTGCCGTAAATCCGCTGCAGCATCTGGTTTTTTTCACTGCCGCGCCAGTAGGCCCCGGCCACACTCAAGAGCTTAAATGAACCCTTGAGGTAGGAGGCATTCGGCAGATGCGGCCCGCGGCAGAGATCAACAAACTCGCCGCTCTGATAGAGCGAAAGTTTCTCGTCCTCAGGCAGATCTTCAATCAGCTCGACCTTATATTTTTCCCCCATACCGGTAAAAAGATCAAGCGCCTCCCGGCGTTCAACCTCGCGGCGGGTGAAAGTACGACCCTTTTTGATATTGGCCTTCATCTGCTTCTCGATAGCACGCAGATCCTCGGGCGTAAAGGGTTTCTCTATATCAAAATCGTAATAGAAACCATCTTGAATTGCAGGGCCGATGGTAACCTTGGCTTCCGGGAAGAGCTCCTGCACGGCTTCCGCCATAATATGGGCGGCGCTATGACGCAAGACTTCAAGACCGGTATCCGACTCTTTCTCAACCAGAAAAATCTCATCCCCATCGGCCGGGATGCTCTTTAAGTCGAGCAGTTCATCACCCACCCGGGCCGCGACCACATCCTTAAGGCGCGGTTTATCCTGCTCAAGAATCAAGTCAAGCAGGCTGCGACCGTCGGCTTCGAGCTCTACGGGCGCTGATTTATCTGACAGATGCAGAGTCAGCATGGAGTAAACCTTAAAATATATGGTTACTCAAACATCCGGCTTAAAAGCTGAGTGTTTAAGTGAAATTGTAACTGCCGATGATAAAATTCAGCCCTGACGCTAAGGCCGCAACGACCACAACAGGAACTGAAGCTCAAAATAAAAATAGAGGCATCACCCGGCATCCGCAGATAAAAACCCACCGACCGTGACACCTCTAACAGATTTTAATGGTAGGCACAGGCGGATTTGAACCGCCGACTTCTACCGTGTCAAGGTAGCGCTCTCCCCCTGAGCTATGCGCCTACATTATACTGGTGCTTTTGCCGATTAGCAGCGGCGGAGGAGCTAGTTAACAATTTTATCCAGTAATGTCAAGCCTTTTTCCACAGGTTCACCGTAAAAAAATCGACCCATATCGTAACTTTTCAGACCCCGCAGGAAGTGCTACTGAGAAGTAAGGCCCTCAATGTTTACGCTGCCACTGCGTACCATCCGCCGAATCCTTCAGGGTTATCCCTTTCTCATCCAGCAGGTCACGAATCCGATCAGCCTCGGCCCAGTTGCGTTCCTGCCGGGCGGCATTACGCTCACCGATCAGAATTTCGATCGCCGCCGTATCCAGCTCGTCGTCATCACTGCCGCCGCGCTGCAGAAAAGACTGCGGCTCCTCCTGCAGCAGGCCTAAAGTCGCCCCGACCTCCCGCATAAACTGAGCTATACGGCCGGCGGCTTCCGGCATGTCGGGTGCGGCCGCAGTACCGGTATCAAGCCAGCGGTTGACCTCTTTGCTGACATCAAAGAGAACCGCGCAGGCCGCGGCACTGTTAAAATCATCATCCATAACCCGGATAAATTCCTGCCGCCACGATTCAATCTTGTCATCCATCGAGGAGGTTGAAGCTTCACAGCCGGCGGCTGTCTGCAACAGCCGGCCCAGTGACTGATAGAGACGCTCAAGCCCGGCCGCGGCCACGGCCACATTCTCTGCTGAAAAATCAATCGGCGAACGATAGTGACTGGAAACCACAAAAAAACGTAAAACTTCGGGATGACAATCCTCAAGCAACTCCCGGATAGTCAAAAAATTACCTAACGATTTCGACATCTTCTCCTGATCGATATTGACAAAACCGTTATGAATCCAGAAGTTGGCCAGAGGTTTACCACTGGCCCCCTCGGATTGGGCGATCTCATTCTCGTGATGAGGAAAGATAAGATCCTTGCCCCCGCCGTGGATATCGAAGGTATCGCCGAGAAATTTCTGGCTCATGGCGGAACACTCAATATGCCAGCCCGGCCGCCCTGCGCCCCAGGGGCTCTCCCAACTCGGCTCTCCCGCCTTGCTCTTCTTCCAGAGGGCGAAATCGAGCGGCGACTCCTTGCGGTCATCAATCTCAACCCGGGCCCCGGAGAGCAGATCATCGATATTTTTACCCGACAACTTGCCATAGCTTTTGAAGCGCTGCAGTCGGTAATAGACATCACCATCAACCGCGTAGGCCATACCCTTCTCTTCCAATCGGCGTACCAGATCGATAATCTCAGCGATATGATCGGTCGCCCGAGGTTCAAAAGAGGGCCGGAGCAGCCCCAGTTTGTCCATATCCACATAAAACTCATCGATATACTGTTCCGCCAGAGCTTTCCAGTTCACTCCGCGCTCGTTGGAACGGTTGATAATCTTATCGTCAATATCAGTAAAATTACGTACAAAGGTAACCTCGTAACCCCGATACTTAAGGTAGCGGTAGATAACATCGAAAACCACCAGTGAGCGGGCGTGACCGATGTGACACAGATCGTAAACCGTAACCCCGCAGGCGTAGATGCCGATCTTGCCGGGTAATATCGGAGTAAACTCCTCTTTACGACGATTCAGTGAATTATAAATCTGCACAAACAAACTCCTTCAGGTTAAATCAATCCTGATCGACAACAGCCAATCCGACATACGCTTAAAAAGTCTATCGAAAAAAATAAAGCTGAGCAAAATTTTTTCTTTCTCAACTTGACAATATAATTTTTTTGGTCTAGAAGTGTCAACTCTTTTCGACTGGAGAGGCCGGGATCACATTAACGGCGCTCACAGCTTAAAGAAAATGCTTTGCCGAAGTGGCGGAACTGGTAGACGCGCTAGGTTCAGGGTCTAGTGGGAGTATTCCTGTGGAGGTTCGAGTCCTCTCTTCGGCACCATAAATAAAAAAGGGCTGTAATCTTAAATGATTACAGCCCTTTTTTTGCAAAAGATTGTCCCTGACTGCGCTAACGGGCACATATTTCACCCCCCACGGCCTGAAACTACAAAATCTACGAAAAGGAAAACAGCACCTTCTTGGTGGGTTTCAACTAAAATAGTTACATTTTCTACAGCAGATCGGTTTTATTGAGAAATTTTTCCGCAGCAAAAAGGGAAACAACGATAACTGCAAACCAGCCGATAATCAATAAAAGTGTCATCTTCTTAAATTCCTCTCCTCAATATTTTTCGGTGGCGGCATCTGCTTCCGTCAATTTTCGCTTATCCAGCAGATGCCAGACATAGATAATATAAGCGAGAATAAAGGGAATCGAGATTGCGATATAGCTCATTGCCGTCAAGGTATAATGGCTGCTCGAGGCATTGGCAATCGTCAAACTGCTCTGCAGATCATAGCTTGATGGATAAAAAGCGGTGTTGTTATATCCGGCGATAAAAAGAACCGCCAGCACCACCAGCACCACCCCGAGTCCCGTCGGCCAGATGCCTTTGTGACTGTTCTTGAAACGGGTTATCACGACGCCGAAAATAACCAGCAGCAGGCCGGCCAGGAGAAATCCCAGACCGTGAATGGGCATGGCCAGAAGATTATGCAGGTATTTGCCGCTTTCCAGGAAAACCTTGCCATTTTCCGGATCGACCGCGAAACCATTCATAGTTACCAGCGAAAACAGAATATAAAGGAGAAAAGGCAGAGAGAAGACAAGGTTGTTGAACGCCGCCTTTTTCGTCCGCTCCCGAATTGCCGGCTGGTCGATATTATTGTGCAGGTACAGGGCGCCGAGAATCCGGGCGACAAACATCAGGAAAAGTCCGAAGGCGAGATTGAAAGGATTGAAGGCGGCTTCAAGGCCGCGTAGCGGGTTCTGCCAGGTTACCAGGTTATAGTCGCTCAGGCTGAAGCTTGAACCGGTAAAGAATGTGCCGATGGCGGCCCCTATCAAAATTATGCCGATACTGCCGTTGATAAACAGAAAGAGTTCATAGGTTACGGAGCCGAGAAAATTTTTGGGTTTTTTCCGGTACTCATAACTGACCGCCTGGAGAATGAAGGTGAAGAGAATCAGGATCCAGACCCAGTAGGCACCACCGAAACTGGTGGCGTAAAAAAGGGGAAAAGCCGCGAACAGGGCCCCTCCGAAAAGTACCAGCGTGGTAAAGGTTAACTCCCATTTTTTGCCCAGGGAATTGATAACCAGGGTCTTCTCATCTTCACTGCGGGCCACGGAAAATATCAGGGTCTGCCCGCCCTGAACAAAGGTTAAGAAGATAAACAGGGCCCCGACAACGGAAACCAGCAGCCACCAGAGATGCTGTAATTGACCAAGACTCAAACTTCCCATCTTATTCTCCTTCCAGACCGATCTTGATTTGTTTTAACATAATACTCACTTCCGCGATCAATAAAACCACAAAAACCAGAGCAAACATAAAGAAGGTAGTCTGAACCGTTCCGGTCGTCAGGTTGGAGCGGGCGACAAAAACCGGCAGCAGATCCTGAATTGCCCACGGCTGGCGACCGACTTCAGCGACAATCCAGCCGCTTTGCTGCGCCAGATAGCCGAGAAAAAGCGACCAGCAGCCGAACCGAAGAAACCATTTCTGCTGCGCCAGATTCTTTTTGTAGAGAAAAAGGAGAAAACCGATAAAGATGACCGGGAACAGGGTGCCCAGTGCCACCATAATATGAAAACTGTAAAAGACGAGGGGAACGTTGGGTACCAGATCTTCGGCTTTGGCAAAATAACCGTAGCCCAGATAGTGCTGGTTTTCCCGAAAATCTTTCAGCGCTCCGGCAGCAACCCCATCCTGACCTTTTTTGCGGGCGGTTTTATAAATAGCAAGGCTGGCAATGGCCCTCTTTCCGGCCTCAATTTTTTCCGCGGCACTGATAATTCCCTGCTTGCGGTTGCCGAAAACCAGATCATCAATCCCGGGAACAAAACTGCCGATTTTACGATTAGCTAAAATTGACAAAACCGCCGGCACTTTAACAACCGCCTTAAACTCATTCTGCATATCTCCCGGTTTTTTGGCCGGGTTCGGAATCCCGATTGCAACCATATCAGCATTGTAGCCACCCTGATAAAGACCCTCCATAGCCGCCAGTTTCATAGGCTGTACCTGGGCGGCCGTATAGGCTGATTCGTCACCGGTCAGGCCGACGAAGGAAGCGGCGATAACCCCGAAGACGGCAGCCACGGCAATGCTTTTTTTAGCCATCTCCTGATGCCGCTTTTTCAGCAAAAACCAGCTGCTGATACTGACCACGAACAGTGCCGCCAGAAGGAATCCGGAGCTGGTCGTATGCACAAAATGGCTGACGGCCACCGGCGAACCGAGAATCTCCCAGAAACTTTTCATCTCAAAACGGGCGGTGTCGGGATTAAAAAACATACCTACCGGATGCTGCATCCAGGCATTGGCCACCAAAATCCACAAAGCCGAGAGGTTGGTACCGATAGCGACCAGCCAGGTGGAGAGCAGGTGAAATTTCTTCGAGACCCGATCCCAGCCGAAAAACATAACGGCAAAAAAAGTGGTCTCCAGAAAAAATGCAAAAAGCCCTTCAGCAGCCAGAGGCGCACCGAAGATATCCCCGACCATCCAGGAGTAGTTTGACCAGTTGGTACCGAACTCGAACTCCATGATGATGCCGGTGGCAACACCGATGGCAAAGTTTATAGCGAAGAGGGTCATCCAGAAACGGGTGATCTTTTTCCACTCCTCTTTGCCGGTTTTGTAATAAATCGTCTCAAAAAAAGCGACCAGTATGGAAAGGCCCAGAGTCAGCGGCACAAAAATCCAGTGATACATGGCGGTTAAAGCAAACTGGGCCCGGGCCCAATCCACCTGGGCAAGATCAATGTGTCCCACGGTTATCTTCCTCCTGAAGTCATAGAGTTAGCCGGATTAGTCAAGTTACTTAAAACATGATCGGCGCGCTGTTGATCAGTGCGAAAATGGGTCTGCAGAAAATTGGGAAAAAACAGCTTCAAAATGAGCAGGAAAACTGCAATTTTCAGCAAAATTATCCGCCACAGGGTTTTGCCGGTCCGCATCGAGCGAAAACCGTCCCCGTAAAAACGCAGCAGGCCGGATAAGTTTTGCCGGAGACCCGAACGACTTTCCCGCCGCCCGGCTGCATCTGGTTGAATTGATTTCATTCTACAGTTTAGCATCCCGGTTTTTAGTGCCTTACAGGTTATTTTCTGGTTTGAAAAACAAGAAAATGTTCTGATAAGAGCACTTATTTGCGGGCCGCAATAGCTCTTTGGGTTGCGGGAATTGTTCCCGCATCAGGTGATTTTCTCATAATATTTACTGTGCATCATCGCCACTTCTTCGGCGCTTTTCTTACCGGTCAACATACTTTTCAGCGAACCCTTGATGGCGAAAATCGCCATGTAAAGATGAATCATAAACATCACCAGCATAATCACAGCAAAGAAATTATGGATAATAGCGGCCAGCCGGATATTCGGGAGATCGGTCGCAAAGCTGAATAGATAATAACCGGAAAGCGCCATAACCACCCCGCCGCCGGCCGCCAGCCAGAACCACGATTTCTGCCCGGGATTAAATTTTCCGGAAGCCACCACCGTCTTCTTTTTACTCAGATAGCCGCCGAAAACCAGCAGCCAGTCAAGATCGTAGGCCGCCGGCAGCATATCTTTGACCCAGAGCAGAAAAAGCACCAGCACCGCCGGCAGAAAAACCACTGCGGCCGGGGCATGCAGATAACGGGCGCCCTGTACCAGACTGCCGCCATGCAGAAGTTTACCGAAGATAATCATCAAACCGGAAACTGTCAGCACCGTAAACGAAATCGCGACCACAACATGCACCAGACGGCAGAGCACACTATAGTAAAATATCTGCCGGCCTTCGTGCGAAAATTCCTTCGCCCCGATCAGTATATAGTGCAACGCAAACAGCAGCAGCATCCCGACAATAACTGCGGCAAACAGCGGCGTAAACAGATTATGCTGCAGCATTACAAAAAGCTGACCGCTGCCCTGCCAGTCCGGAGTAACCACCGCCGCCATGATTTTCTGGTAATCGGCAATCAGGTGGCCGCTGACCAGAGCTTCACCTCCCCCGGCACCAACTGAAGGCGCCCAGGCCCAAAAAATTGCTGAACAAACCAGCACTACGCCCATGACCGAAGCCAGGAACGGCAAATAATTTTTTCTCATTTTTTGCCTTCTTTCAACGTAAAAGGTTTGGCAACTACTCAACCAAATTGTAAATCCGGGGCCGGTAGCGGCTTTTCTCCGCTAGGCGTTAAGATTTATGTTTTTCTAATACTCGCTTCGCCCGCATTGCAAAACTCGCTTCGCTCAAACAGTTTCAATGCTTACGGGCTCTTACTCGCATAAGAAAAACAACGAAATCATTTCCGCATCCGCTTACGAAAACCCGCCCCCGTCCCCTCCAGAAAGACGGGAAGTATTCTTTGGCTAAACAGTTACAAGGTTTGTACGTTATCAGACAACTTTATTCTATTTTTTATAGGCTTTATTCCAACCCCAGGCGTTAGCTCCGGAGCCGCGCTCAAAACCCCGCTTGCGGTAGATATCGGCAATCTTGTCACCGTCGCCGGCCATCAGCGCTTTCGTTGCACACATGGCGGCACATAGAGGAACTTTACCTTCAGCTATCCGGTTCTGGCCATAGAGCCGCCGCTCTTTATCACTGAAAGTTTCCACCGGCCCGCCGGCACAGTAAGTACATTTGTCCATCGCTCCCCGGGCTCCGAAAACATTCCCTTTGGGAAACTGGGGCGCGCCGAAGGGGCAGGCCATAAAGCAGTAGCCGCAGCCGATACACACCTCTTTGTTAACCAGGACGATACCATCTTCGCGCTGGTAGATGGCATCGACCGGACAAACCGCGATGCAGGGCGCATCGGCGCAGTGCATACAGGAGACTGAAATACTTTTTTCTCCAGGTTTACCTTCGTTAATAGTCACAACTTTACGACGATTAATGCCGACAGGAACCTGATTGCCTTCCTTGCAGGCAATCACGCAGCCATTACAATCTATACAACGCTCCACATCACAGAGAAATTTCATTATGGCCATGATCTTGACTCCTTCTCTATTTAAGCTTTAGTGATCTTGCAAAGACCACTCTTAGTCTCCTGCATCTGGGTAACGATGTCATAGCCGTAATTGGTTACAACATTAGCCGCCTCACCAATGGCATACGGTACCGTTCCCGCGGGATAATTGGCAACCAGGGAGCGTCCCATAAATTCACCACCATAATGGAACGGGAGAAAAATGGTATGCTCATCAACCCGCGCCGAAATCTTGGTCTGCACCTTGATTTTGCCCTGATTGGGTGATTCAATCCAGA